>JAHBSN010000099.1 GCA_019639095.1 Actinomycetota bacterium | reverse complement strand
CCCACCCGGTGGCACCGTTGGGGCGGGTGGGCAGGAGCACGCGGTACCACCCGGTGGTCTCGCCGGTCGGGTCGCCGATCACCGCGAAGGTGGTGGGGGCGCCCGCCGAGGTGGTGGCCGGCACGTCGATCGACGCCGACCCGTCGGACGCCTCGGCGTGCACCACCGGGCGACCCGTGGGCGTGGCGATGTAGCCGAGGAGCGAGTCGGGACCGAGCGAGGCCGGGGCCGACTGCTCGGTGGTCGGCGTGGTCGGGTCGGTGGCGGCGGGGGCCGAGGTGGCCACCACGGTGGTGCTGGTGGAGGGCGCGGCGCTGGCGGCGGCGAGGGTGGGCCGCTCGCCGGTGCACGAGCCCAGGAGGCCCACGCCGGCGAGCACCGTCGCCACGACCACCAGGACCCGGGCCACGTCGCCGCGTCGAGGCGGGTTGGGAGGGGTCGCCGGCATCACCGGAGGGCAGGGTAGTCGCGGCCCCGGGGGGCCGATCCCCCGGGGTCCGGGGTGGCCCGTCGACCGCGTTCGCACCCTTGACCGGTCAGTCAATAGAGTTCGCGGCCATGGAGATCAACGGGATCAGCGCAATCATCACCGGCGGTGCGTCGGGCCTCGGAGAGGCCACGAGCCGCCACCTCGCGTCGCTCGGGGCCAAGGTCGTCGTGGCCGACCTCGAGGGGCAGCGGGAGAAGGGCGAGGCCCTCGCCGCCGAGATCGGTGGCGTGTTCGCGCCGTCCGACGTCACCAACACCGACCAGGTCATCGCCGCCGTCGAGGCGGCCAAGGAGCTCGGCCCGCTCAAGGCGCTCGTGAACTGCGCCGGCATCGGTTGGGCCACCCGCACCATCGGCAAGGACGGCCAGTACGGCTCGGCCCACGACCTCGACGTGTTCCGCAAGGTCGTCGAGATCAACCTCATCGGCACGTTCAACTGCATCCGCCTGGCCGCCACGGCCATGTCGCAGAACGAGGCCGACGAGTTCGGCGAGCGCGGCGCCATCGTGAACACCGCCTCGGTGGCCGCCGAGGACGGCCAGATCGGCCAGGCCAGCTACTCCGCCTCCAAGGGCGGCGTGGTGGGCATGACCCTTCCCGTGGCCCGGGACCTCGCCGCGGTCGGGATCCGCGTCAACACGATCCTCCCCGGCCTGATCGACACGCCGATCTACGGCCAGGGTGAGGCCTCGGAGCAGTTCAAGGCCCGCCTCGAGGTGGGCGTGCTGTTCCCGAAGCGCCTCGGCACCCCGCACGAGTTCGCCACCCTCGCCGCCGAGCTGCTGTCGAACAGCTACATGAACGCGGAGTCGATCCGCCTCGACGGCGGCATCCGGATGCAGCCGAAGTGACCTGACGGGTGTCAGACCGCCGGGGCCCGATGGCTCCGGCGGTCCACCCACACCGGCACGTCGGCCATGGCGAGCAGCTCGCGGTCGCCGCTCGAGTTGCCGTAGGCCCACAGGAGGTCGGGTTCGTCGCCGTCGAGCCAGGCCCGGAGCCGCGCCTCCTTCTCGGGGCCCCGGACGTTGGGCCCCACGAGCGCCCCGGTGAGCGCCCCGTCGGCGTCGGCCTCGAGCTCCACCGCGATCACGTGGTGGAAGCCCTGGGCGACGGCGAAGGGCCGGAGGTAGGCGCCGAGGGAGGCCGACACGATCACCAGCTCGTGCCCGACCTCACGGTGCCACGCCACCTGCGCCACCAACGGGGCCCGCAGGCGGCCGGGGAGGGTCTGGGCGAACGCGGCCCCGGCGTCCTCGAGCCACGCCGCCGGCCGGCCACGGAGCAGGGCGGCCAACAGCTGCTCCTTCACCGCGTCGCGGTGGTGCAGCTCGGCCTCGAGCCGACCCAGTCGAGCCCGCGCCGCCACCGGTGCCACGTCGGCCACCGCCCGGGCCACGCGCCGGGCGCCGCAGACGTGGACCAGGAACGGCAGCAGCGTGTCGCGCTGGGTGAGGGTGCCGTCGAAGTCGAAGGCGGCGATGCGGCGTCCGGACACGGTGGCCAACCCTAGGTCCCCGGGCTATCGGCGCAGGTCAGGACGTTGGCGCAGCCTCTGCGCCGACGCATCAGGAGCGGCCGAGGACCTCGGGGAGGGCGGCGGCGAGGTCGGGGTGGGCGAAGGTGAAGCCCGACGATTCGAGCGCACGCGGCAGGACACGGTCTGACGTGAACAGCAGCGACTCCACGAGCGGGCCGACACCGAGCGGCAGGTGCCGAAGGGCGCGGGGGAGCGTGAGGAAGGTGGGCCGGTGGAGCGCCTCGCCGAGGGCGTCGGTGAACTCGGCGTTGGTGACCGGGTTCGGCGCCGTGAGGTTGACCGGCCCCGACACCGACGGCGCGTCGAGCAGGTGTCGGATGGCGGCCACCTCGTCGTGCAGGCTGATCCAGGAGAACCACTGCGTCCCCCGCCCGGCCTTGGCCCCGAGGCCGAGCTTGAAGGCGGGGAGCTGCTTGCCGAGGGCGCCGCCGTGGGGGTCCAGCACGATGCCGGTGCGGACGTGCACGGTGCGGATGCCGGCCGCCTCGGCCGACGCGGTGGCGGCCTCCCACCGGAGGCACACGTCGGCGAGGAAGTCGTCGCCGGGTGCGGAGGCCTCTGTGAGCACCTCGTCGCCCCGGTCGCCGTAGATCCCGATGGCCGAGCCGCTCACCAGCACCGCCGGCGGCCGGGCCAGTCCGGCGAGCGACGTGGCCAGGAGCGTGGTGCCCGCCTCGCGGCTCTCGCGGATGCGACGGCGCTGCGCGTCGGACCAGGGTCGGCTGGCGATCCCCTCGCCGGCCAGGTGGACCACGCCATCGAGGCCCTCGAGGCGCTCGGCGTCGATGGTGCCCGCCGTCGGGTCCCACGCGACGGCGTCGGCGCCGTCGGCCCCGCCCCGCACCAGCCGGACCACCCGGTGGCCGTCGGCCTCGAGCGACGTGGCCAGCGCCGAGCCGATCAGGCCGTGCGAACCGGTGATGGCGATGTCCATGCGACGTGCTCCTGGTGGTGGGGTGGCGGCTCGACCGCCGCCGAGCTCGGGAGACCAGCCTGCCCCGATGGCGCGCCGATCCCGCCCTGTTCGGTGCCGGACGGGCCTGCGGATGGTCGGGCCGGCGCGACGATGCCCCGGCCGGGGCCGGGGCATCGTCGACGTTCAGGGTGGGGCTGGATCAGCCCCCGGGGCGGGGTGGCCTCAGGCCGGGGTGCCAGCCTCGCGGCGGCGCTTGCGGGTGGAGAGCACCAGCAGGCCACCCACGGTGAGGAGGCCAGCGCCGACGAGGCCGACGCCGTTCAGGTTGGAGCCGGTGCGGGGGAGGTTGGTGCCGCCGCCACCGACGCCACCGCCGCCGCCCTGGTCCTGGCCGCCGCCACCGACGCCACCGTCGTCAGCGATCGTCAGGGTCACCGTGGCGGGCTCGCTGACGGCCTTGCCGGAGGCCTTTCGACCCTCGTCGTTGACCCGGTAGGTGAAGGTGTCGGTTCCCGTGAACCCGTCGTTGGGCTGGTACACGAAGCTGCCGTCGCCGCCGAAGCTGGTGATCGCGCCGTTGGTCGGCGGGTCGACCACCTCGGGGCCGAAGCCAGGGCACACGTTGTCGTTCTGGAGGATGCCCGGCGCGCCCACGGTGATGGGCGTGTTCACCACGCCGTCATAGGCGTCGTCCACGAGGTCGTTCTCGAACGGGCACGACGTCGTCGGGATGGATGTCGTCGACGTCGTCGTCGGGACGGACGTCGTCGTGGACGTGGTCGTCGTGGTGGTCTGGTACTGCGCCGCAGCCGGAGCTGCGATCACGGCTACGAGTGCCGCCGCACCGATCATCATCTTGCGAATCATGTGCTGTCCTATCCTCCCCGGGGCCGAGGCACCCGCCCTGGCACGCCACCGTGGCGTGCGGCACAGCATAGTGGGTCGTGCGGTCGCGCGACAGAGTTCCATCGGCCGGACCGCCTCCGGGCTGAAGGGATGGCGCCGATCAGCGCCTGACGGCCTCGTCGATGGCCACCGTCTCGGCGGCGGCCGCCTCGACCTCCACCTGGCTCCGGTCCCGCCCGTCGACGTCGAACCGGCCGTTCTTCGCGGTGGCGGTGGCCTTCAGGATGTCGGGGTTCGCCATGGGTTGGGGGAGGTAGCGGAACTGGTAGCCCTTGCGCAGGTCCACCCCGCCCGACAGCTTCACCACGAGCGTGACCGTGTCGCCCTTGCCGACGGCGACGTCGGAGAGCTGCCAGGTGTTCAGGCCCGACTCGCGGTCGGCGGCGAGGTCCACGGGGAACCCGTCGAGGGTGGCGGAGGTGACCCGGAACGGGGTCATGATCGTGACGAGCGAGATGCTCGTGCCGTCGGGCCGGTCCTTGGTGTTGCCCACCACCGGCCGGGGCAGGTCGAGCGTGGGCACCGCGTTGGTGAGGGTGATGGTGGCGGTGGCCTCCACGTGACCGGTGGCGACGTCGACGTCGGCGTCGTAGGTGACGGTGCGCTGGAGGTAGGCGTCGATCTTGTTGTTGGCGCTGTTCTGCTGGACCACGGCCAGGGCGTCGGTGCCCTTCGGCACCGAGACCGACCCATCGGCGTGCACGGTGCGGAACAGCGCCTCCTCCTCCTCGTCGGGGCTCCAGATCTGGAGGTGCCGGGCCCGGGCGGCCGGGCTCAGCACCTCGCCGAGCCGGCGGGGTGCCGGCAGCGAGGCGTTGGTGAGCCGGTTGAACGTGGCCCGGCTCGCCGCCTCCAGCACCTCCTCGCGGGAGGCGCGGTCGGCGTAGGTGAGGTACTGCTGCTTGGTGAGGAACTCCACCGCGTTGTCGGCGCTCAGCGGCTCGCGGATCCCGGGCACCGAGACCGGTCCGGTCAGCTCGAGCAGGGCGGCCAGGCCCGAGGGGTCGACCGCGATCACGCCGTCGACCGGCCGGCCGCCGGACTGGGGGTAGAGCTCGGCGAGCACCGAGGCGGCCGTGGGCCAGTCGAGCGGGAAGGTGACGTCCTGCAGGAAGTCCTGGGGGTCGAACTGGCCCCAGCGCCGCACGTAGTCATCGGGGCCGCTCAGGGTGCGCACGCCCGGCGGCACGGCGTCGATGAGCTCCTTGATGCGGCCCGAGCGCACCAGGTTGACGTCGCCGTCGAGGGCCTCGAGCTCGGCGAAGCTGCCGATGAACCCGCCCGAGCCGCGCAGCTCGGCCGGCGTGAGGAACGCCACGAGGTAGTGGCGATCGCCCTGGCCGCCGAGCAGCCCCGGGGTGACCGCCAAGATCTGGTCGGCCAGCTCGGCGTCGTCTCGGGCGTCGGCCACCTCGCCGGCGAACTCGTCGAGGCGCGACTGCAGCGGCGGGAGGAGCCACCCGGATCGCACGTCGTCGAGCGATCGCTGGGCCTGGTCGAGCGCGTCGAGCACGCTCGCGGAGCTGGGCTGGAGCGTTCCGACCTTCTGCAGGTCGAGGCGGCCGTCGTAGCGGAGCTGGTCGTAGTCGATCTGCACCAGCTCGTCGGCCGCCTCGGTGACGGCCAGCGCTTCGTCGATGGCGACCCGCACGGCGCTCATCTGCTGGGCCAGCCCGGGCACGACGTCGGCCGGCGCCGTGGGCGTGCCCAGCTCCCGATCGGCGCTCTCGAGCGCGTCTCGCGCGGTGGCGAGCGAGGTTCGCGCCCCCTCGGCATCGCCGCGGCGCACGGCGGCGAGCGCGGCCCGGGCGGCGGTGGTGCCCGCCTCGACGTCGCCGCGAGCACGGATGCCGCTCCAGCCGACGATGGCGGCCACCACGACCGTGAGCACCACGAGCGCCACCAGGACGCCACCGAGGATGCGGCGCGGCTTGCGGCGGAGGTTCCCGCTGCCCGAGGCCAGCAGGATCACCACCACCAGCACGCCGGCGACCAGCGAGACGATCGTGGTGGGACCCCTCGGATACCAGAGCACGGCGTTCACGAGCGCACCCGAGACGACCGCGCCGTTCGCGCGCGAACGTCGCTTGAACCGCGCGTCGGAGACGGCGACGGCCAGGCCGATCAGCACCAGCGCCAGCGACACGCCTCGGGCCGCCACGGCGGCCAGGGCGCCGGTGACGAGCCAGGTGCGGCGGTGGCCGTGGGCGCCCACGAAGGTGACCACGCCGGCCAGCAGGACGCGCTCCACGAGGTCGATCCCGCTGCGGCCCGTGAGCGCGGTGGGCGCGAACGCCGCCAGCAGCATCGACACGCCGGTCCACCCGAGGACCCACGGCTGCGTCCGAGAGCGCGAGACCGCCTCCGGAGCCGGTGGCGCGTCGAGCGTGAGGGTCATGGAGCCGTCCTGTGGGAAGGGTTGTGGACGAGTGGACCGGACGACGGTACCGTGTCGGCGGCCCGAGGTACCCCTCGCGCCACCTCGGGGGAGGGTGAACACGTGCGTCGAACAGACCACAGGACCGGCTCGGGCCGGAAGGCCTCATGAACGAACCAACCACGGCCGGACTCGGGCGACTCCGCTCGGTCATCGGATCCACCGGACGCCGACGGCGCCGGATCCAGGCCATCGCCGACGGGTCGGCCATGTTCGTCTCGATCGTCATCGCCGCGGTGCTGCGCTACGAGTTCGAGGTGCCGGGCAACCTGATGCGCGACACCATCCTGTTCGCCCTGGTCGGTGCGGCCGTCTACCTCGTGGCCGGTATGGTCTCGGGCCTCTACAGCGGCAAGTGGAGCTTCGGCTCGTTCGAGGAGCTCTCCACCGTGGTGGAGACGGTGTCGATCGCCACCGTCGTCCTCCTCGGCGTCACCCTCGTGCTGGACCGCCTCGTGCCCCTCTCGGTGCCGCTGATCGCCAGCAGCTTCGTCCTCACCGCCAGCGCCGGCGTCCGCTACATCTGGCGGTGGGACCTCGAGCGCCGGCTCCGACCCTCGCACTCCGACGTCGAGCGCGTGGTGGTCATCGGCGCCGGCGAGGGCGGCCACCAGATCGTGACCGCCATGCTCCGCAACCCGAGCGGCCGCTACCTGCCGGTGGCCCTGCTCGACGACGACCCGCTGAAGCGCAACCTGCGGGTGCGCGGCGTGCCGGTGCGCGGCGGCCACGCCCAGCTCGGCGAGGTGGCGGCGGCCGAGGGGGCCACCATCGCCCTGCTCGCCATCCCGAGCGCCGGCTCCGCCCTCATCCGCGAGGTCGAGGAGCTGGCCGACGCCGCCGACATCCAGCTGCTCGTGCTGCCGTCGTCGAGCGAGCTCTACGGCGCCCGGGTGGAGGTGGCCGACATCCGGCCCGTCACCCCGGCCGACCTCCTCGGCCGCCACGAGCACGACACCGACGTGGCGTCCATCGCCGGCTACATCACCGGCAAGCGCGTGCTCGTCACCGGCGCCGGCGGGTCGATCGGGTCCGAGCTCTGCCGCCAGCTCTACCGCTACGCCCCGGCCAGCCTGGTGATGGTGGAGCGGGACGAATCGGCCCTGCACGCCGTGCAGCTCTCGATCGAGGGCCGGGCCATGCTCGACAGCCGCAACCTCGTGGTGGCCGACATCCGCGACCGCACGCGGATGCACCAGGTGTTCGCCGAGCACCAGCCCGAGGTGGTCTTCCACGCCGCCGCGCTGAAGCACCTGCCGCTGCTCGAGATGCACCCGAGCGAGGCGCTCAAGACCAACGTGTGGGGCACCGTGGCGCTGCTCGAGGCGGCCCTGGAGGTCGGGGTCGAGCGCTTCGTCAACATCTCCACCGACAAGGCGGCCGATCCCACGAGCGTGCTGGGCTACACCAAGCGCATCGCCGAGCGCGTCACCGCCGACGTCGCCGCCGATTCGCCCGGCACCTTCCTCAGCGTCCGCTTCGGCAACGTCCTCGGGAGCCGAGGCTCGGTGCTCACGGCGTTCAAGGCCCAGATCGAGGCGGGCGGGCCGGTCACCGTCACCCACCCCGAGGTCACCCGCTACTTCATGACGGTGGAGGAGGCGGTGCAGCTCGTGATCCAGGCCGGCGCCGTCGGCCGCGACGGCGAGACGCTCATCCTCGACATGGGGACCCCGGTGCGCATCGCAGATGTGGCCCGTCGCCTGATCGCCGAGTCCGAGCGACCCATCGAGATCGTCTACACGGGCCTCCGCCCCGGCGAGAAGCTCCACGAGATCCTCGTGGGCGAGGCCGAGGAGGGGGAGCGCCCCATGCACCCCGGCATCTCCCACGTGCAGGTCCCGCCGCTGTCGAAGGACCGGCTGCCGCCGTACCAGTTCGACCGGCCCGACCTCGTGGCCGAGCTGGCCAAGGTGTGCGCCCTCACCGAGGACGCGTCCAGCCACCAGGTGCGTCGCCCGGCCTGATCCCGCCCGCCGGCTCCGGTCCGGCGGCGCCCGCCGCGGGCGCTGGCCGCCGCGCCCGGCGCGGTCAGAGGTGCTCGACGGTGGGGCCCTCGAGGCACCGCCGGGTGTCGAGGACGTAGGCGCCCTCGGCGGCCAGCAGGTCGAGGTCGAACTCGTCGTGGTCCACGAGCAGCACCACGGCGTCGGCCTTGCGGATCTCCTCGGCGCTGAAGTCGACCCACGTGGCGCCGGCGGTGGCGTGGCTGCGCTCGGGGTCCACGTGGGGATCGCACACGACCACGTCGGCGTGGAGCTCCTGGAGCAGCTCGATCACGCGGCTGCTCGGCGACTCGCGGTCGTCGCCGGTGTTCTTCTTGTAGGCGACACCGGCCACCAGGATGCGGCGGCCCTTCACCGGCAGCTCGCGCTGGTTGAGCCCGGCCGACAGCCGGCGCACGACGTAGTCGGGCATGTGCTCGTTGACGTCGTTGGCCAGCTCGACGAACCGGAACGTGACGCCGAGCGACTGCTTCACCCACCACGACAGGTACGACGGGTCGATGGGGAGGCAGTGGCCGCCCACGCCGGGGCCGGGCCGGAACGGCATGAAGCCGAACGGCTTGCTCTCGGCGGCGTCGATGGCGTCCCACACGTCGATCCCGAGGTCGCGGGCGAACATGGCCAGCTCGTTGACGAGGGCGATGTTGACGTGGCGGAAGGTGTTCTCGAGCAGCTTGGTGAGCTCGGCCTCCTTCGGCGACTTCACCGGCACGGTGCGGACCACCACGCTGTCGTAGAAGCCCTTCACCCGGGCGAGGCTGGCGGCGTCGATGCCCGAGACCACCTTGGGGGTGGTCTCCAGGGTCCAGGTGGTGTTGCCCGGGTCGATGCGCTCGGGGCTGTAGCCGAGCTGGAAGTCGACGCCGGCCTTCAGCCCGCTGGCCTCTTCGAGGATGGGGGCCACGAGCTCCTCGGTGGTGCCCGGGTAGGTGGTCGATTCGAGGATGACGCACGCGCCGGGGGAGAGGTGCGCACCCAGCTGCTCGGCGGAGGACTCGATGTAGGTGAGGTCGGGGGTCCCCTCGGCCAGGGGGGTGGGCACGGAGATGACCGCGATGTCGAAGCCGGCGAGGTCGGCGGGGTCGGAGCTCGGCTTGTAGCGGCCGGTGGCCAGGCAGGCGGCGAGCCGGGAGTCGGGGATGTCCTCGATGTAGGAGGTGCCGGCGGCGAGCTCGTCGATCTTGCGGGCGTCGAGGTCGAAGCCCACGACGTCGTGGCCCTGCTCCACGGCGCGGACCGCCAGCGGCAGCCCGACGTAGCCCTGCCCGACGATGATCACGCGGTCGGGGCGTGCGGCCTCGGTCATCTGGTGTCCTCCCCTTGGGCGGGGTGCGTTGGACCCCGTGCCAGCGCGCGAACCTACCACCGGGAGCGACGCGGTATCCCTTGCCGAACGAGCTAGCCGCGAGGGAATCCGTCGTGGGTGGGTGGTTGCCCCGCGGAACCGATCGTGGATCGGGGTTACCATGCGGCAGCCGTCCACGGGAGGCGGCCTTGCGCCTTCAGGAGGAACGCCGTGTCGACCCGAGCCCTGCACAACCTGGTGGACGGCCAGCCCTCGGCGGCCGCCGACGGCGCCACGCTCGACCTGGTCGATCCGTCCACCGGCGAGGTGTTCGCCACGTCGCCCAACTCCGGCGCCGCCGACGTCGACGCCGCCTGCCGCGCCGCCGCCGCCGCCTTCGAGACCTGGCGGGACACCACGCCGAGCGAGCGCCAGCTCGCCCTCCTGCGCTTCGCCGACCTGGTGGAGTCCCACGCCGACGAGCTCGTCGCCCTCGAGTCCGAGAACACCGGCAAGCCGGTGGGCCTCACCGCCAGCGAGGAGGTGCCGCCGATGGTCGACCAGATCCGCTTCTTCGCCGGCGCCGCCCGGATCCTGGAGGGCACCTCGGCCGGGGAGTACCTCGCCGGCCACACGTCCTGGATCCGCCGCGAGCCCATCGGCGTGTGCGCCCAGGTGACCCCCTGGAACTACCCGATGATGATGGCGATCTGGAAGATCGCCCCCGCGCTCGCCGCCGGCAACACGGTGGTGCTCAAGCCGTCGGACACCACGCCGGTCACCACCGTGCGCCTCGCCGAGCTGGCCGCCGAGGTCTTCCCCCGCGGCGTGCTGAACGTGATCTGCGGCGACCGGGACACCGGCGCCGCCCTCGTCGCCCACAAGATCCCGCAGATGGTCTCGATCACCGGCTCGGTGCGAGCCGGCATGGCCGTCATGGAGGGGGCCTCGGCCGACCTGAAGAACGTCCACCTCGAGCTCGGCGGCAAGGCCCCCGTGCTCGTGTTCGACGACGCCGACATCGAGGCAGCCGCCGAGGCCATCGCCATTGCCGGCTACTTCAACGCCGGCCAGGACTGCACGGCGGCCACCCGGGTCATCGCGTCAGGGCGCGTGCACGACGACCTCGCCGCCGCCCTCGCCGAGCAGGCGGCCGGCCAGACCACGGCGCCGCCGTCGAACCCCGACGCCGACTACGGCCCCCTCAACAACGCCAACCAGCTCGAGCGCGTGAGCGGGTTCCTCGATCGGGCGCCCGACCACGCCCAGGTGCTCGCCGGCGGCGCTCGGGTGGGTGAGCAGGGCTACTTCTACGCCCCCACCGTCGTCAGCGGCCTGCAGCAGGACGACGAGATGGTCCAGAACGAGATCTTCGGCCCGGTCATCACGGTGCAGCGCTTCGCCGACGAGGACGAGGCGGTGCGCTTCGCCAACGGGGTGGAGTACGGCCTGGCCTCGAGCGTGTTCACCACCGACCACGCCCGGGCCCTGCGGGTGTCGCGCCGGCTCGACTTCGGCTGCGTCTGGATCAACACCCACATCCCCCTGGTGGCCGAGATGCCCCACGGCGGCTTCAAGCACTCGGGCACGGGCAAGGACCTCTCCATGTACGGCTTCGAGGACTACACGCGCATCAAGCACGTCATGTCGGCGTTCTGAGGGCTCGGCCCGGGCACGAAGGGAACCACCGATGAAGATCCTCCTGGTCGGAGCCGGCGGCGTCGGCTCGGCGTTCGCCAAGATCGCCGCTCGACGCTCGTTCGTGGGCGGGCTCGTGGTCGGCGACATCGACGGCGGCCGCGCCGCCGCGGCCGCCGCCTCGTTCGCGTCGACGGCGCACGGCGTCGCCCTCGACGCCTCCGATGCCGGCGCGGTGGAGGCGCTGCTGCGCGCCGAGGGCTGCGACGTGCTCATGAACGCCGCCGACCCGCGCTTCGTCATGCCGTTGTTCGACGCCGCCCTCGCCGCCGGCTGCCACTACGTCGACATGGCCATGTCGCTCTCCAGACCCCACCCCGAGCGGCCCTATGCCGAGACCGGCGTGAAGCTCGGCGACGAGCAGTTCGCCAAGGCGGACCGGTGGGAGGCCGCCGGGAAGCTGGCGCTCGTGGGCATGGGCGTGGAGCCCGGCCTGTCGGACGTCTTCGCCCGCTACGCCGCCGACAACCTGTTCGAGGCCATCGACGAGGTCGGGGTGCGCGACGGGGCGAACCTCGCCGTGGCCGGCTACGACTTCGCCCCGACCTTCTCGATCTGGACCACCATCGAGGAGTGCCTCAACCCGCCGGTGGTGTGGGAGCGAGACCGCGGCTGGTACACCACCGAGCCCTTCAGCGGCGCCGAGGTGTTCGAGTTCCCCGAGGGGATCGGGCCCGTGGAGTGCGTCAACGTGGAGCACGAGGAGGTGCTCCTCATCCCGCGGTGGGTCGACTGCCGGAAGGCCACGTTCAAGTACGGCCTCGGCGACGAGTTCATCGAGGTGCTGCAGGTGCTGCACAAGGTGGGCCTCGACCGCGTCGACCCGGTGTCGGTCCGCGGCACCTCGGTGTCGCCGCGCGACGTGGTGGCCGCCTGCCTGCCCGACCCGGCCACCCTCGGCCCGGAGATGACCGGCAAGACCTGCGCCGGCACCTACGTGACCGGCACCGGCAAGGACGGCTC
>JAHBSN010000098.1 GCA_019639095.1 Actinomycetota bacterium | reverse complement strand
GACGAGGTCCACCTCGACCTCGGCGAGGCCGCGGACCACGCGCTCCTCGACCGGCTGCTGGCCCTCGATCCGGTGCTGTCGGCCGTGCCGGTGGCCCGAGGCGCCCAGGTGCGCGTGGCCGACCGCGAGGCGGTCCCCGCCGTGGTGGCGGCCTGCGTGGCCCACGGCGCGGCCGTCTACGGCGTCGACGCCCGCACGCCCACGCTCGAGGACGTCTACTTCGAGATCGAGGCCCGCTCCGACGCCGCCCACCTGGCCGCCGCCTCGTGAGCCGCGCCGTGGGGGTCGACTGGTCGGCGGTGCGGGTGGTCCTGGCGCGGGACCTCGGCGCCATCAAGCGCTCCAAGGCCCTGGTGCTCCCGATGCTGTTCCTGCCGGTGGTGCTGCTGGTCCTGCTGCCGGGCTCGGTGGGGGTGGCGGCCAACGGCAAGGAGCTCGACATCGGCCGGTTCATCCAGTTCCTGCCCACCGACCTGGCCGAGCCGATCCTCGCCTACCCCCAGCACGAGCAGCTGGTGATCCTGGTGCTCGGCTACCTGGTGGCCCCGCTGTTCCTGATCGTGCCGCTGATGGTCTCGGCGGTGACGGCGTCGGACACCTTCGCCGGCGAGAAGGAGCGCCGCACCCTGGAGACCCTGCTCCACCTGCCCGTGCGCGACCGCGACCTCTACATCGCGAAGCTCCTCGGCGGGTTCCTGCCGGCCACGGCCGTCTCGTGGATCGGCTTCGTGCTCTTCGCCACGATCTCCAACGTCGTGTGCTGGCCGGTGATGCATCGCCTGTTCCTGCCCACCTGGTTATGGATGATCGTGATCTTCTGGCTCGCACCGGCCGTGGCCGCGCTGGGGCTCGGGATCATGGTCCGGGTGTCGATGCGGGTGAACACCACCCAGGAGGCCCAGCAGCTCGGCGGGGCCGTGGTGCTGCCGCTCGTGATCCTGGCCGTGGGCCAGACCACGAGCATCCTGCTGCGGGGCCCGCTGGCCGCGTTCGGCGCCGGGATCGTGATCTGGGCCGTGGCCATCTTCCTGAACGCCCGTGGGGCGAGGTCGTTCACCCGGGACCGCATGGCCGCCCGGCTCTGAGCCGGGCGATCAGGCCAGCAGCACGAGCTGCACCGTGGCGGCCAACAGGATGGCGGCCAGCAGGATCGCGAGCACGATGGTGGTTCCCTGCCTCATGGCTGCTTCTCCCGGAGGGTGACGGGCGTGGACGCGCCCCGCGGGGCGTCGTCGTCGGCGATGGGCGTGAGGACCACCTCGTCGCCGGTGCCGAGCGTCAGCTCCTCGGCGGCCGAGGCCCGGTCGAACGCGATCGAGACGAGGCCGTAGGAGTCGACGACCAACCCGACCTCGCCGGTGGGGACCTCGGCGTAGGTGCGGTGGCGCACGCCGGTGCGGGTGCGGGTGCCGAAGCGCAGGCCGATGCGGTCGCCGAACGCCTCGATCTCGGCCGGGTCGACGTTGAGCTGCAGGTTGCCGAAGGCGTCGGTCCAGAGCACCTCGGCCACGAGGTCGTCGCCCTCGACCCGCGTGATCGGGATCATCCCCGGCGTGAGCCCCGCGGGGTCCACCTCGGGCCCGAGGTCGGCCAACGGCACCCCCGCGCAGAGGTGGGCGGCGGCCGGGGCGAACACGTCCCGCCCGGCGAAGGTGGGGCCCGGGGCGCCCAGCTGGTAGTCGGGATTGGCCAGCTCGACGGCGCGGGTGGCCCCGCCCACCATGGCCACCGCCGGGGCGAGGAGGCCGTTGTCGGGGCCGACGAACACGGCGCCGCCGTCGCCCACCTCCACGGCCACCGCCCGGCGGCTGGTGCCCACCCCGGGGTCGACCACGGCCAGGACCACGCCCGGCGCCAGGTACTGGGCGGCGCGGGCGAGCGTGAGGCCGCCGGCGCGCACGTCGTGGGCGGGCACGTGGTGGCTGACGTCGATCACGGTGGTGCCGGGTGCGAGCTGGTGGATGACCGAGTGGACCACGCCGACGAACTCGTCGACGGTGCCGTAGTCGGAGAGGAACGAGATGGTGTCGTAGGAGGTCACGGGTGCTGGGCGCGCTCGGGAGGTGGGGAGCCCGGAGCGGGACGGGCCGGCCCCGACCCTACGGGGTGGGGGCGACGGTGCGGCAGGGCGCGGCGGCTCAGCCGGCTTCGGTGTAGCGACCGGCGAGGAAGCGCTCGACGTCGTCGGCGCGGATGCGCAGCGACTTGCCCACGCGCGTGGCCGGGAGCTGCTCGGACTTGATCAGCCGGTACACGGTCATCGTCGAGACCCGCAGCTCGGCCGCGACCTCCGCCACCGTGAGGAACCGGCTCCTCGATCCATCCTGCGCCACAACCCGAACCCTTCGTCGATCGTCACGAAACCGTAGTGTTCGCAACGAACGGCCGCCAGCGGCACGCGGGCCGCCCGAGCGGTCGGTCAGCCCAGCTCACGGCTGCGGGCCGCCGCCGCGCTGACGGCGGCCGAGAAGGCGGCGCGCACCGCGGCCGACTCGAGCGCGGCCAGGCCGGCGGCGGTGGTGCCACCGGGCGAGGTGACCGCGGCGCGCAGCTCGGCCGGCGCCTGGCCGGTGGCCAGCAGCTCCCCCGCCCCGCGCAGCGTGGCCACCGCCAGCTCGCTGGCCACGTCCCGCGACAACCCCTCGAGCACCCCGGCGTCGATGAGGGCCTCGGCCACGAGGAAGACGTAGGCCGGCCCCGAGCCGGAGAGCCCGGTGACGGCGTCGATCTGGGCCTCGGACACGCGCACCACCGCGCCCACGGCGGCCAGGATCGACTCGGCCCATGCGAGGTCGTCGGGCCCGGCGGCGGTCCCGGGAGCGATGGCCGCCGCGCCGGCACCCACCAGCGCGGGGGTGTTGGGCATGGCTCGCACCACCGGGGTGGCGGCGGGCAGGGCCGCCTCCATGGTGGCGAGGCGGACACCGGCCGCGATCGACAGGACCCGACCCACGCCGAGCTCGCCCAGGGACCGGCACACCTCGGGCACGTGCTGGGGCTTCACGGCCACGATGGCGCCCGCCGCCGACACCGGTTCGGCCACCACGGCCAGGCCGGGGAACGCCTCCTGGAGCTCGGCTCGGCGCGGCTCGTGCGGCTCCACCACCGTGAGGTCGGCGGCGGGCCGGCCGGCTCGGAGCAGGCCCCCCACCAGCGCCTCGCCCATCTTGCCGCCGCCCACCACCACGAGATCGGTCATGGGGCGGCAGGGTACGCCACGTGCCGCCCACCTCGGCCGGCGATCTCGGCCGGCGATCTCGGCCACGGGCGGCTCGCCGAGCGCGGACGGACCGCAGCCACCGCCGATGGGGGTGGGGTGGCTGCGGTCCGTCGAGGTCGACGTCGGTGCGCCTTCCCGAGCTCACCGTTGCGTCGACGCCGCAACCTTAGGGCGGCACGCACCGAAAGGCAACGAAAGGCAGCAGTAAGCCCTCAGGCCGGGAAGCGGGAGGCGAACGCCAGCCGCAGAGCGGGCCGGAAGCACTGCTCGACGTAGGCGTAGAGCGATCCCACGATGCGGTCGAGCTCGTCGGGGGTCACCGCCTCCACGGGGATCTGGCCCCGGAGGAAGATGGCGTTCTCATCGCCGATGGCGAAGGCGGCGCCGTTGAGCCGCAGGTTGCGGCGCAGCAGCTGCTCGTAGACCGCGGCCTGGTTCTCTTCGGGGGCCGGCATGACGTAGGTCTCGTACTGGAGCGTGCGCTGGTGGATCGTGAGCCACACCGTGGTGAACTCCTTCTCCTCGCCCGACAGCCGCACGTACCACCGTCGGATCCCGGGCTCGGCCCGGTCGACGGCGAGCACCAGCGGGTTGTCGGCGAGCTCCCCGCGGGCCCACTCGTCGATCTCGGCCTCGATCCGGTCGAGCTCCGCGGCGGTGGCCGGGTCCCCCATCAGGCCGCGCAGTTCACGAGCGAGCGGGTGGCCAGGTCGACGTAGATGCGCCGGAGCCGCGCGGCGGCGGTGGACCACGTGTAGCCCCGGGCCCGCTCCACCGCCGCCACCGACATGGCGGCGGCGAGGCCCGGGTCGGCCAGGATCCGGCCGGCAGCCTCGGCGAACGCGGAGGGGTCCCGCCGCTCCACCAACAGCCCCGTGCGACCGTGGTCCACGAGGGTGCGCAGCCCGCCGACCGCGGCCGCCACCACGGGCGTGCCGCAGGCGGCGGCCTCGAGGGCCACCAGGCCGAACGACTCCGAGCGGCTCGGCACCAGCACGACGTCGGCGGCGCGGTACCAGCTGGACAGGAGGTGGTGGGGCTGGGGGTCCACCCAGCGGATGCGGTGGGCCACGCCGAGCGCCTGCGCAAGAGCGCGGACGCGGCGCGCCTCGCGCTCGCCGTCGGGGCCGCTCGGCCCGCCGACCACCACGAGCTCGGCGCCGGGCTGGCCGCCCGCCACCAGCTCGGCGAGGGCGCCGACCGCCACGTCGAGCCCCTTCAGCGGCTGGATGCGGCCCACGAACGCCAGGATCGGCGCCGTCGGGTCGAGGCCGAGGGCCCGGCGGGCACCGGCCTGGTGACCGGGCGAGAAGAACGCGTGCTCGACGCCCGGAGGGACGATCTCGATGCGGGCCGGCTCGGCGCCGTAGAGCCGCTGGAGCTGCGAGTGCTCCTCGACGGAGTTGGCCAGCAGCACGTCGGAGCAGCCGATGACCTCGGCCTCGGCGTCGATGCGACGATCGGGCTCGGCGTCGCCCGTCTCGGCCTTGACGCGGGCCAGGGTGTGGAACGTGGACACGAGGGGCAGGTCGAGCAGGTGCTTCACCCGGTGCCCGGCCACACCCGACAGCCAGTAGTTGGCGTGGACCACGTCGACCGGGTGCTCGCGCAGCTCGCGGACCAGGCCGCGCGTGAAGGCATCGACGGTCTCGGGCAGGTGCTCCTTCGGGAGGTCGACCGGCCCGGCGTCGAGGTGCACGACCCGGAACCCCGGCTCCACCGCCACCTCCCGGGGCAGGTGGTCGGCCCAGCGCCGCACGTAGACGGTGACGCCGACGCCCGCCTGGGCCAGCGAGGAGACCAGCTCCCGGACGTACACGTTCATGCCGCCGCTGTCGCCCGTGCCCGGCTGGGCCAGCGGCGAGGAGTGCAGGGAGAGGACGGCGAGCTCGGGCACGGCTCTTAGGAACGCCCGGCGAGCGCCCCGGATTCCGCCTCGGCCGCATCGGCCTCGCCGACGACGGACTCACGGGCCCCGTCGGCGTCGTCCTCGTCGACCGCATCGGCCGGCTCGGGCGGTCCGAAGCCGGCGGCACGACGCTCGGCCCGGAACGACTCGTAGATCTGCACGAGGGTCTTCTTCTGCTCCTCGTTCAGCCAGGCGTCCCGACGGATCTCGGCCACGAGGTCGGTCTCGCCGTCGTGGGCCTCGAGGATGCCGGCGCGGACGTAGAGCGTCTCGGAGCTGATCTCGAGGGCCCGGGCGATCTGCTGGAGGATCTCGGCGGAGGGCTTGCGCAGCCCTCGCTCGATCTGGCTCAGGTAGGGGTTGGAGATGCCGGCCATCTCGGAGAGCTTCCGCAGCGACAGGTGCCCGACCCGGCGCTGCTCGCGGATGAACTCTCCGAGGTCGTGCCAGCGGTCCTCGAGCTCGGCCATGGCAAAAGGCTAGGGCGTGACGACCGCAACACCACAAACGGGCGCGAGCAGGACCGAGCCTCTCGCGAGCGCGAGCCGCCTCGGGGGGTGGCCAGATCGCTACTCCGAGCGGTTGGCGAGCAGGTCGTCGACCTGGGCCGACCCGTTCGCGTAGCGGCCGGTGAGCTCGGCCTCCACCGCGTCGATGCGGTCGAACACCGTGCGCCGCAGCGCCGACACCTCGGCCTCGAGCTCGGCGAGCTGGCGCTCGGCGGCCTCGAGGGCGGCGTCGGCCACCGAGGCCGGCGCATCGAAGGCGACCGCGTCGGCGATGGCCGCCAGGCGGTCGGCGAGGCGCCCCGTGGGCTCCTCGGTCTCGATGGTGGTGGGCAGCCGACCGGGACCGGGGCCGCGGACCCGATCGGAGAGGATCTCGGGCAGGCGCTCCACCAGGCCGTGCACGTCGTCGGGATCGCCACCCCCGCGCCGACGCTCGACCTCGCCGGCCACGATGTCGTGGCGGCCCTGCACGAGGCGCCGCAGGTAGGACAGCTGGGTCTCCACCGCCTGGCAGTCGGCCCGGAGGGTTCGCAGCTCGGCCACCGAGCGCTCCGACAGCCCCTCGAGGTAGGCGCCGGCGAGGATCTCGTCGAGCTGGTGGTCCATGCCTGCCTCCGTGCGCCGAGGAGCCGGGTGCTCCTGTGCTCACTCTAGGCCAGCACCCCGATTCCACCGAGCGTGGCCGGTCGGTGACCGGCTGCGGGATCAGGCGCCGGCGCGCTGCAGGTAGAGGCCGATCAGGCCGGCCCACGCGGGGGCCACGATGAGCGCCGAGTCGAGCCGCCGGAGGGCCGGGGCGCAGGCGCCAGCCCGCGGCAGCATGGCCGACGCCAGCAGCTGACCCGCAGGGCACGCCACGGCGGCCAGCGCGGCGAAGGTCCAGATGTCGACGCCGCGGAACGGCGGCACCTCGGTGACCGCGAACACGGCCGTGACGGCGGCGATGAAGAGGGCGCCGGCCAGCGGACCCTCCACCCCGTTGGTGGCCCCCGAGCCCACCACGTAGTCGCTCGCGTCGTAGACCATCAGGTACACGAGCAGGATGATCACCGCGCCGATCTCGTAGTCGGCCAGCAGCACCAGCGAGGCGGCCGCACCGCCGCACGCGCCCGCGGCGAAGACGGTGTGGCCCGCCGCCGCGAACAGCGGCATGTCGCGCTCGGCCCCCTGTGCCGACGAGGCCGCCACCGCGAGGACCACGGTCGCCAGCAGGCCGATCCCGAGGGGACGCACCCCGAGCGTGGCCAGCACCGGCAGCGACGACGCCCCCAGGGCGGCCACCCAGCGGTCGGCCCCCACCCGCACCTCGTGCCAGGCGTCGACCACCTGCATGGCGGCCACCCCGGCCACCACCGCGTAGAGGGTGGCGAGCCCGTAGGGCCGCAGCGGCGCCGCCGCGAGCGAGACGGTGACCGACGCGGCCCACAGGACGCCCAGGCGCAGGCGCGGGCCCTGGGTGTCGTACACCACGCCGTAGCGACGACGGAACGCCGTGCGCGGCGACGGCGACGGCGGCAGCAGGTCGGCGGGGGTGGGCTTGGGCGGTGCCTCGACGGCCGGCGGGCCGGCCACCAGACCGGGGTCGACCGGGGCGACGGCCCCCTCGGCGGCGGTGGGGACGTCGCGGAACGTCACCCCGCTCACCACCGGCTCGACCCGAGGACGGGGACGACGGGGCTTGCGCTCCGGCGGGTACCGCGGCGCCTCGCATCGGCGCCTGGGGCCGGGCGTGGCGGCCGCGGCGCCGTGAACCCGAGCCGGGCGACGACGCGGCGGCGCGCCGCGGCGCGGCGGCGACGGGCGCCGGACGCGGCGGTCGGGGGCTGACGGGGACCGGGGCGATCGATCCCGGGGTCCGGGGGTTCGGCGCTCACCGGGCGCACCCGCCCGACACGGGGGGCAGCACGCCCACCTCGTCGTCGGGGCCCAGGGCCGCGGTGGCCACGGCGGGCTCGCCGTTCAGCCAGATGGCGCACGTGGGGAGCACGGCGGCGAACTCGGGCCCGTAGCGCTCGACGGCGGCATCGAGGACATCGGCCACCGTGTCGCCCGGCAGGACGTCTCGGGCGGCACCGGCAGCGGTGCGGGCGGCGGCGAAGAGCCGGAGGACGGCCATGAGGCAGGCGATGCTACCGGGGCGATCCCGGACGCCCCAGCCGGACCGCCGGATACGGTTGCCCACCCATGACCCGCATCCTGCTCGTCCGCCACGGGGAATCCGAGTGGAACGCCGACGGCCGCTGGCAGGGCCAGGCCGATCCGCCGCTCACCGAGCGAGGTCGCCGGCAGGCGGTGCACGCGGCGTCGGCCCTCGGCACGATCGATGCCATCGTCACCTCCGACCTCGAGCGGGCCGCGGAGACCGGCGCCATCCTGGCCCGCCTCCTGGGCGTGGACCACCTGGCCACCGAGCCGCGCCTGCGCGAGCGCGACGCCGGCAGCCTCTCCGGGCTCACCCGCGTCGAGATCCACGAGCGCTTCCCCGGCCTGCTGCCCGACGACCCCGCCGGGTTCGAGCCCGACGAGCACGGCCAGCCCCGGTGGCCCCACGACTGGGAGCACGACGACCCCCTCTGGGAGCGGGTGGAGGTGGCGCTGCTCGCCCTCGGCCGGCTCGTGCCCGACGGCGACGTGGTGGCGGTCACCCACGGCGGCGTCATGTACGCCACCGAGCGCCGGCTCGGCGGCCCCGATCGGGGCCGCCTGTCGAACCTCGAGGGATGCTGGCTGCGCGTCGAGGACGACCGCTTCCACCTCGGCGATCGCGTCCTGCTCGTCGATCCCGCCGAGACCCTCGCCATCGAGGCCGACCGGATCTGAGGCCCGGTGGAGGTCACGGTCATCCGCAGCGCCAAGCGGCGCAAGACGGCCCAGGCCCGGCTGGTCGACGGCGTGCTCGAGGTGCGCATCCCCGCCCGCTCGAGCCGGGCCGAGGAGCGCCGGCTCGTGGAGCAGTTCCGGCGGCGCTTCGAGCGGTCGAGCGCCGGCGAGCGCATCGACCTCGCGGCCCGGGCCCGCAAGCTCGCCAAGGCGCACGACCTGCCCGTGCCGACCGAGATCCGGTGGGTGTCGAACCAGGAGCACCGCTGGGGGTCCTGCACGCCGGCCACGGGTACGATCCGGCTGTCGGACCGCATGGCCGACTTCCCCACCTGGGTCATCGACCACGTGATCGTCCACGAGCTCGCCCACCTGGTGGTGCACCGCCACGACGCCCGCTTCCAGGAGCTCGCCGGCCGCTATCCGCTGGCCGAGCGCGCCGAGGGCTACCTGCTCGCCAAGGCCGGCGGCACCGACCCCGAGGCCGATCCGCTCGCCGACGACGTGGACGAGGCCGACGAGGGGCCGGCGGGGCGCCCGACCACGACGGCCGAGCAGCTGCCGCTGCTCTGAGGGCGGATCAGGCGAGCAGGTCGCGCAGCAGCGCCGACCGCTCGGGGGCGCCGGCGTCGAGCGCCAGCAGGGCGTCGTCGACCGCGGCGAGCTCCTCGTCGATGCGCTCGAGGGCCGCCACCGCCACCGGATCGACGGCGGGCTCCCCCGCCTCGGGCGCCGGCGCAGCGGGCGACGGCGAGGGGTCGTCGAGGGCCCATGCCGGGACCTCGGGCTCGGGGGCGCCGGTGTCCCACGGGTCGACCGCCTCCGCCGGCGCCGACGGCTCGTCGTGGGCGCTGGCCAGCTGCGTGCCCTCGGGCAGGAAGGCGGCGAGGTCCAGGGCCACCTCGTGGTCGCCCGGGCCCGTTTGGCCACCCGGGACCGGGGGAACAGGGCGCTCGGCGTCGGACGGCTCGGACATGGTCGTCGACCCTATCCACCCGCGAGCGGGCACCGGTCCCCGTAGGGTCCGGAGCCCACGACCCCCAGGAGGCCCTTCGTGACCGACTCCCGCCACCAGCGCCCGGCCGGCACCTCCGACGAGACCGTGGAGGCCGTGGGCAAGGTGTCCGAGGCCCTCGAGTGGGTGGAGCGGGCCCGGGGCCGGCTCTACGACTTCCACCAGATGATGGGCCACGCCGACCTGTTGCTCGGCGAGGCCGCCGATGCGCTGGAGGAGGCCGGCCACGCCGACCACGCGGAACGGCTGCGCGACCGCATGGTGGGGCGCAACGTGCTGGACGGCCGCTGGACGTTCCAGATCGTGGAGGAGTTCGACGACCTCTACTGGACCGCCGCCCGTGAGGAGGAGCGCCGGGTGCGCGACGACCTCATGGGTGGCCGCCGCCACGTGTTCGAGTCGGAGATGAAGGACGACCGTCGGACCCACGGACGCGCTCACCACGAGCGGCGCCCGGCCGGCGCCCACGACCCCGAGGCGACCACCCTCGACGACGACGCGTCGGGCTGACGAGCCCGCCGACGTGCGCTAGGCAGTCGCCCGGTCGACCGCTCGGGTCGCCCGCCCAGGAGGACCCATGTCGCTCGTGCTCGTCGACCAGCCCGAACCCCACGTCACCGTGGTCACGCTCAACCGGCCCGAGGTCCTCAACGCCATGTCGATCGGCCTCGTGCTCGAGCTGGCCGACGTGCTCGAGGCGGTGGCCGCCGACAACCACTGCCGCGTGGTGGTGCTCACGGGTGCCGGACGGGCCTTCTGCTCGGGGCTCGACCTCAAGGACCACGGCGTCCTGCCCGGCATCGACGGCCTGCCGATGGGACGCATCGCCCAGCGCTCCATGGACGCCTACTCGCGCCTCGTGCCGATCCTGCGGCGGATGCCCCAGCCGGTGGTGGCGGCGATCAACGGCGCCGCCTACGGCGGCGGCATGTGCCTGGCGCTCGGTGCCGACCTGCGCTTCGCCGCCACCGGCGCCGAGCTCAACGCCACCGGCATCGTCAACGGCCTCACCAGCACCGAGATGGGGGCGTCGTGGCTCCTCCCCCGCCTCGTCGGCGCCGCCCACAGCAGCGACCTGCTGCTCACCGGCCGCGTGGTGCAGGCCGACGAGGCGTGGCGCATGGGCCTCGTGTCCCGGGTGGTCGAATCCGACGACCTCCTCCCGCTCGCGGTGGAGACGGCGGCGCGCATGGCCCGCTACAGCGCCTACGGCCTGTCGATGACCAAGGACGTCCTGTGGGCCAACCTGGAGACCACGAGCCTGGAGGCGGCGATCCACCTGGAGGACCGCAACCAGCTGATGCTCGGCTTCACCGAGAACCTGCCCGAGGCCATGCGAGCCTTCGCCGCAGGACGGGAGCCGCAGTACACCGACGACCCGCGGCGCG
The DNA here is from genome assembly GCA_019639095.1 of Actinomycetota bacterium. Taxonomy (GTDB): domain Bacteria; phylum Actinomycetota; class Acidimicrobiia; order Acidimicrobiales; family Iamiaceae; genus Aquihabitans. The sequence continues at coordinate 1,452 of JAHBSN010000098.1, read as the reverse complement.
ACCTCTTCGGCTGAACCTCGGCGCCGACGGGGCGGCGGCCGCGCTCAGGCCGCCACCATCACCGCGGCCAGCGCGGCCACCCCGAGCCCGGCGAGCTGCACCGGCGCCATGCGCTCAGAGAGGCGGGTCTGGGCCAGCACGATCGTGGAGGCGGGGTACAGGCCGGTGAGGGCGGCCACCACGGCGAGCATGCCGTGCTGCGACGCCAGCAGGTAGAGGATGTTCGCGGCCATGTCGAGGCTGCCGCTCACCGCCACCGCGCCCACCGTGCCGGCGGCGCGCAGGCCGAGCGGCTCGCGGCGCCACGCCACCAGGGCGGCCAGGATCGGCACCGACGTGAGGCGGGCGGCCAGCAGCGGCCAGAGGCCGGCGTGGTCGCCGGTCTGGTGCAGGAGCACGAAGAAGAGCCCGAAGATGGCCCCGCCGGCCAGCGCCGGCAGCAGGGCGGCCACCGCGTCGCGGGTGGGCACCGGCGCGTCGCCGGTGCGCTCGCGGGTGATGAGGGCGATGGCCACGAACGACACGGCGATCCCGAGCAGGGCGGCCGGTCCGGGTCGGTCCCCCAGCACCAGGCCGGCGAGCACCGGAACGGCCGACGCGCTGAGCGCCGTGGTGGGCGCCACCACGCTCATGGGCCCCCGGGCCAGGGTCCGGTAGACCACCACCACGCCGAGGCCGCCGAAGACGCCGGCGGCGGCACCGAAGAGCAGGTCGTGGCGGGTGACCACGGCGCTCCCCAGGAACGGGATCGCCACGAGGAGGACCAGCAGACCGCTCAGCTGGGCACCGAGGGCCACCGAGAGCGCGGCCGTGCGCCGGGCGGCCACCGCGCCCACGAAGTCGGCCGAGCCGTAGAAGGCGGCGGCCCCGAGCGCCAGCACGATCGACATGTCCCACACCTCCGACGTCCCGGTGACCGCTCGGTCACTCCACTGCACCAGCCGGTACAGTGTAGCGCTAGATCAGTCGAATGCACCAGCCGGTGCATTCCAGTGGCGACGGGATCCTGCGAGGTGGCAGCACCTGTGAGGGCGGGGCGGTGACGACTGCCGCCACCTCGACGGGCCCGGGGCGACAGCCGGGACGAGCTGGGTAGCGTGCGGCCGTGCCCGACGCCGACGAGGTGGCCGCCGCCATCGCCCGCAACACCCGCGACCTGCGCGCCGAGCGGCAGTGGACGCTGGACCAGCTGGCCACCCGGTCCGGGGTGAGCAAGGGCATGCTCGTGCAGATCGAGCAGGCCCGCACCAACCCGAGCATCGCCACCCTGTGCCGGGTGGCCGACGCGTTCGGGGTGGCCCTGGCCGAGCTGGTGGAGCTGGCCGGCAGCTCGCTGGTGCGGGTGGTGGACCCCGGCCAGGTGGTCCGCCTCTGGACCGGCATCGAGGGCTCGGCGGGCGACCTCCTGGTGGGGACCGACCGCGGCGAGCACGTGGAGCTCTGGCGGTGGCG
>JAHBSN010000097.1 GCA_019639095.1 Actinomycetota bacterium | reverse complement strand
GCCTCCGCCGCCTCCGCCGCACCCCCGCCCTCCGTCGGCTGGTGGCCGAGACCACCCTCACCCCGTCGGACCTGATCGCCCCGCTGTTCGTGCGGGAGGGGATCCGGGAGCCCCAGCCCATCGCCTCCCTCCCCGGCGTGGTCCAGCACACGCTCGCCTCGCTGCGCACCGAGGTGGGCGAGCTGCGAGACCTGGGCGTGCCCGCGGTGATCCTGTTCGGGGTGCCCGAGCACAAGGATCCCGAGGGCTCGGGGGCGAGCGATCCCGACGGCATCGTGCAGGTGGCCCTGCGGGAGCTGCGCGACGCCCACGGCGACGACGTGGTGCTGCTCGCCGACCTCTGCCTCGACGAGTACACCGACCACGGACACTGCGGGCTGGTGACGCCCGAGGGCCTCGTCGACAACGACACCACGCTCGACCGCTACGCCGAGATCGCCGTGGTGCAGGCCGAGGCGGGTGTGGACCTCGTGGCGCCGTCGGGGATGATGGACGGCCAGGTGGCGGCCATCCGCGATGCGCTCGACGAGGAGGACTTCGTCGACGTGGGCGTGCTCGCCTACGCCGCCAAGTACGCGTCGGGCCTCTACGGCCCGTTCCGCGATGCGGTCGACGTGGAGATCGCCGGCGGGGGCGACCGCAAGGCGTACCAGCAGGACTTCCGCAACGCCCGCGAGGCGCTCGCGGAGGTGCGCCTCGACGTGGCCGAGGGGGCCGACATCGTCATGGTGAAGCCCGCCATGGCCTACCTCGACGTCATCGCCGCGGTGCGCGCCGAGCACGACCTGCCCGTGGCCGCGTACCACGTGTCCGGCGAGTACTCGATGATCAAGGCCGCCGCCGCCAACGGGTGGATCGACGGGGAGCTGGTGGCCCTCGAGCACCTGACCGCCATCAAGCGCGCCGGCGCCGACATGATCCTCACCTACTTCGCCAAGGACGTGGCCGCCGCCCTCTGAGGCGCCGGGCGCGGCGACCGCGGGCACCACGTACGCTCCGAGGGCGATCTGCCGCCCGACCAGCCGAGGAGCCCCGTGACCACCAACGCCGAGCTGTTCGAGCGCGCCCGGCGCGTGATCCCCGGTGGGGTGAACTCGCCGGTGCGGGCGTTCCGGTCGGTGGGGGGCACCCCGTACTTCGTGGCCCGGGCCGAGGGCGCCCGCGTGTGGGACGTGGAGGGCACCGAGTACCTCGACCTCGTCCAGAGCTACGGCGCCATCATCGCCGGGCACGCCCACCCGAAGGTGATCGAGGCGGTGCGGGCGGCCGCAGGCCACGGCACCAGCTACGGCGCGCCCACCGAGCGCGAGGTGCTCCTGGCCGAGGCGGTGGCGGAGCGGGTGCCGTCGTGCGAGAAGGTCCGCATGGTGTCCAGCGGCACCGAGGCCACCATGACCGCCCTGCGCCTGGCTCGGGGCGCCACGGGCCGATCGAAGGTGGTGAAGTTCGCCGGCAACTACCACGGCCACGGCGATGCCCTGCTCGCCGAGTCGGGCTCGGGCGTGGCCCACCTCGAGGGCCAGGGCCACCAGGGCGTTCCCGGCTCGGCGGGGGTGCCGCCCACCGCGGTGGCCGAGACGCTCGTCGAGCCGTACAACGTCGTGCCCCGGCTCGACGCCGACGTGGCCTGCGTGATCGTCGAGCCGGTGGCCGCCAACATGGGGCTGGTGGCCCCGCAGCCGGGGTTCCTCGAGGGGTTGCGCACCGAGTGCGATCGCGTGGGGGCCCTCCTGGTGTTCGACGAGGTCATCACCGGGTTCCGCGTGGCCCGCGGCGGCGCCCAGGAGCGCTTCGGCGTCCGTCCCGACCTCAGCTGCTTCGGCAAGGTCATCGGCGGTGGCCTCAACGTGGGCGCCTTCGGCGGCCGGGCGGACCTGATGGACCAGCTCGCCCCCCTCGGGCCCGTGTACCAGGCGGGCACGCTGTCGGGGAACCCCCTCGCCACCGCCGCCGGCCTGGCCGCCCTGTCGCTGCTGGACACCGAGGCCTACGCCGCCCTGGAGGCCACCGCCACCCGCCTGGCCGACGGACTGCGCTCGGCGATCACCGGCGCCGGGCTCACGGTGTGCACGCCGCGCGTGGGGCCGCTGGTCGGGCTGTTCGTGGGAGCCGAGGCGCCCACCGACTTCGAGGGCGCCCGCCGGACCGACGAGGCGGCCTACGCCGAGCTGTTCCACGCCCTGCTGCGCCGCGGCGTGGCGCTGGCCCCCGGTGGCTACGAGATCCTGTTCCCGGGCCTGGCCCACCACGACGGGGTCGTGGACGCCATTGTCGAACGGGCGGCCGAGGCCGCCGCCGAGGTCGTCGGGCGGCGATGACGCCGGCGCCGCCCCCGGGCATCGATGCGCTGGCGCTGCTCGGCGCCCTGCCGGATCCGGTCGTGCTGGTGGAGGCCGACGGCACCATCCGGTGGGTGAGCCCGGCGAGCCTGCCCGCCCTGGGATGGGAGGGCCACGACCTCGTGGGCCGGTCGGCGTTCGACCTCTTCGCCAAGGAGGTCAACCGCGACCTCCACCTGGAGGCGCTGGCCGAGCTGCTCGCCACGCCGGGGCTCAACCCGCCCCTGACCGTCACCGTGGTGGGCGCCGACGGCGCCCTGCGCGAGATCGAGCTGTCGGTGTGCAACGCCCTGGACCAGCCCGGCATCGGCCTGCTGGTGGCGTCGTGCCGGGACGTCACCGGGCGGGAGACGGTCCACGAGGAGCTCCGCCAGCGCGAGGCGTGGTCGGCGAGCCTCGTGCGGGCCACCTCCGACCTCATCTTCGTGTGCGGCGCGGTGGGCACGATCGCCTCCGCCAGCCCGTCGGTGCAGCGCCTCCTGGCCGTCGACCCGGCGTCGCTCACCGGCCGCTCCCTCGCCTCGCTGGTGCACCCCGACGACCTGATGGCCACCGCCCACGATCGCCAGCCCGTCGACCGGGTGCTCGGCACCGGCCCGGCCCGGCGGCGCCTGCTGCGGTTCGGCCACGCCGACGGCTCGTGGGTGAGCGTGCGCCTCGAGCGATCGTGGGCGGCCCCGTCGAGCGAGCGGTCCATCCTGTTCACCGGCCGCCTGGTCACCGAGGAGGACGCCGCTGCCGACCTCGTGAGCCACCAGACGGTGCTGCTCGAGCGCATCGCCCGCGGCGCGCCGGTGGCCGACACCCTGCGCGCCCTCGAGCGGCTCGCGGCCGACCGCCTGCCCGACGGCGACCTGGTCATCGGCTACTACGACCCGAGCGGCGACTACCCCTGCGAGGCCGACGACGTCGACCCCGACCTCGTCGACATCCTGAAGCGCACCGGCATCGTGCGCCCACCGGCCGCCCTGCCGCCGGTGTCGGTGGCCGGCGCGTTCCGGTTCGACGAGGGATGGGACTCGGTGCTGCGAGCGGCCTCGGGCGGGCGCTACCACCGGGCCTGGGTCACCGACCTCGTGGGCGTCGACGGCCGCGTCCTCGGCCGGGTCTCCCTGCTGTGCGCCGGCAGCGACACCCTCGCGGTGGAGGACCTCGACGTGCTCGTGCTGGTGGCCGACCTCGCCACGATCGCCGTCGAGCGCCACGGCCTCCAGGCCCGGCTCGCCCACGGCGCCCTCCACGACGAGCTCACCGGCCTGCCCAACCGCCGGCTCCTGCTGGCCCGCCTGCGCGACCAGTTCTCCTCGCCCGACAGCCGCGGCGGCCTGCTCTTCGTCGACCTCGACCGCTTCAAGCTGATCAACGACAGCCTCGGCCACGAGGCCGGCGACAAGCTCCTCCAGGAGGTCACCCTCCGCTTCCAGCGGGCCCTGCGTCCCGACGACCTGGTGGCCCGCGTCGGCGGCGACGAGTTCGTGGTGCTCTGTCCCGACCTCGACGGCTCGGAGGCGGTGGTGCGCGTGGCCGATCGGCTCACCACGGCCCTCGTGGAGCCGATCGACCTGCCCGGCGGGCGGGTGGTGGTGTCGTCGAGCATCGGCGTGGTCCACGTCCAGGGCGAGCGCGAGCCCACCGCCGTGCTGCAGGACGCCGACCTCGCCATGTACGAGGCCAAGCAGCTGGGCCGCAACCGCACCGCCGTGTTCCACGCCGGCCTGCGCGACCGCGCCATCGTGCGCCTCGAGGTGGAGAACGCTCTCCGCGACGCCATCCGGTCCGACGAGATGCACCTCCACTACCAGCCCGTGATCCGGCTGCGCGACGGCCGGATGACGGGGGTGGAGGCGCTGCTGCGCTGGCAGCGCCCCGGCGTGGGCCTCGTGCAGCCGGGGGCCTTCGTGCCGGTGGCCACCGACACCGGCCTGATCCTCCCGCTCGGGCGCTGGGTGATCGAGCAGGCCGCCGCGGCCGCCGCCCGCTGGCCCGAGCTCGAGGTCGCCGCCAACCTCTCGGCTCGTCAGCTCACCGACGCCGACCTCGTCGAGTTCGTGGCCGACGTGCTCGACCGCAACGACGTGGCGCCCTCGCGCCTGTGCCTCGAGGTGACCGAGGCCGACCTCATCGTCGACACCGAGCTGGTGGTGGACCAGCTGGCCCGGTTCAAGGATCTCGGCGTGCGCCTCGCCATCGACGACTTCGGCACCGGCTTCGCCACCCTCGACTACCTGCGGCGCTTCGCCTCGGCCGACGTGCTGAAGGTCGATGCCTCGTTCGTGGCCGGGGTCACCGACCCCTCCTCGCACGACCTCGCCATCGTCTCGGCCGCCATGGTGCTCGCCGACAACCTCGGGTTCGACACCGTGGCCGAGGGCGTGGAGACCGAGGCGCAACGGGAGGTGCTCGAGCGCCTCGGGTGCAGCCAGGCCCAGGGCTACCTGTTCTCCCGCCCGGTGGAGGCCGACGCCATCGACGTGATGGTGCGCTCCCAGCGCCAGCAGCAGCGTCCCGCCCGCGCCGACGGGGGGCGGGTATCGCCGCCGGGTCCGGCGAGGTAGGAAGGGGGCGTCCCCCGAGTCCGCCCCCACCCCCGAGGAGCTCCCTTGACCACCCACGGGTTCCACCGCCTCCACCCCGGCCCGCTCGCCGAGGGGCTCGATGCCGCCCTGGCCGAGCTCGCCGAGCGCGACGCCGTGGCCCGCCTGTGGGCTCGCGACCACACGCTCTGGTCCGACGACCCGACCGAGGTGGCCGACCGCCTCGGCTGGCTCGAGGTGGCCGACGAGGTGCTCGCCGAGGGCGACCGCCTCGACGCCGTGCTCGCCGGCGCCCTCGCCGACGGCTTCACGCACGTGGTGGTGATGGGGATGGGCGGCTCGAGCCTGTTCCCGGAGGTGCTGGCCCGGACCTTCGGGGCGGTGGACGGGGCGCTCGAGCTCGTGGTGCTCGACAGCACCGACCCGGCCGCCGTCGGTCGGGTGGCCGCCCACGTGCCGGCCGAGCAGACCCTCTTCGTCGCCTCGTCGAAGTCCGGCGGCACCATCGAGACGCGCAGCCACCTCGAGTTCTTCTGGGACCACGTCGGGCGGCCCGAGCACTTCGCCGTGATCACCGATCCGGGCTCGGAGCTCGGCGCCCTCGCCCGCGAGCGCGGGTTCCGCGAGGTGTTCGAGAACCGATCCGACATCGGCGGCCGCTACTCCGCCCTCAGCTACTTCGGCCTCGTGCCCGCCGCCCTCGCCGGCGCCCGGTGGCGGGACCTCGCCGGGGCGGCCGGAGCCGCCTCGGCGTCCCTGCGCGACCACGACCCGGCGGTGAACGCCGGCCTGCGCCTGGGGGCGCTGCTCGCCGCCGGGGTCCGAGCGGGCCGGGACAAGGTCACGATCCTGCTCGACCCCCGCATCGAGACCTTCGGTCTCTGGCTCGAGCAGCTCCTGGCCGAGTCCACGGGCAAGCAGGGCACGGGGGTGGTCCCGGTGGTGGGGGAGCCGCTCGGCCCGGCCGACGTCTACGGCACCGACCGCCTCTTCGTGGCCATCGGCGACGTGGAGCACCCCGTGGGGCTCGAGGTGCTGGCCGACGAGGGCCACCCCGTGGCCGAGCTGGCCTTCGCCGACCTCGCCGACCTGGGCGCCCAGGCCCTGGTGTGGGAGGTGGCCACCGCCCTGTGCGGGGCCCTGCTCGGGATCAACCCCTTCGACCAGCCCAACGTGGCCGAGGCCAAGGAGGCCACCAACGCCGTGCTGGCCGACGGCGCCGGACCGGTGGCCACGCCCTCGCTCGAGGAGGTCCTGGCCCAGGTGCGCCCCGGCGACTACGTGGCGGTCATGGCCTACGTGGACCCCGAGGGGCCGGAGGCGGCCGAGCTCGCCGAGCGGCGCCTGGAGCTCCGAGACGAGCTGAAGGTGGCCACCACGTTCGGCATCGGGCCCCGGTTCCTGCACTCCACCGGCCAGCTGCACAAGGGCGGCCCACCGTCGGGCGTGTTCATCCAGGTGGTGGGCGACGACCCGACCGACGCCGCCATCCCCGGCCGGCCGTTCACCTTCTCCGAGCTCAAGCACGCCCAGGCCGACGGCGACCTGGCCACGCTGGCCCGCCACGGGCTCCGAGCCACCCGCACCGACCGGGCCGCGCTGGCCCGACACCAGGGGGACGCATGAAGCTCGGCATGATCGGCCTGGGGCGGATGGGCGGCAACATGGCCGAGCGGCTGCGTCGCCACGGCCACGAGGTCGTGGGCATGGACCCGGGCAAGCCCGACGCCGACGCCCACAGCCTCGACGACCTGCTCCCCCTCCTGGACGCCCCCGGCCAGCCGCGGGTGGCCTGGTCGATGGTGCCGGCCGGGCCGATCACCGACGACACGATCCGGGGGCTCGCCGAACGACTCGCCCCCGGCGACCTGGTCGTCGACGGCGGCAACTCCAACTACCTGGACTCCATCCGCCACGGCGAGGTGCTGGCCGCCCAGGGCATCCACTTCGTGGACTGCGGGACCTCGGGCGGCGTGTGGGGCCTCGAGGCCGGCTACGCCCTGATGGTGGGCGGCACCCCCGAGGCGGTGGCCCTGGGCCAACCCCTCTTCGACGCGCTGGCGCCGCCCAAGGGCTTCGCCCACGTCGGCCCGTCGGGGTCGGGCCACTACGTGAAGATGGTCCACAACGGCGTGGAGTACGGCCTGATGCAGGCCTATGCGGAGGGCTACGCCATCCTCGAGGCGTCGTCGCTCGACATCGACGTCGAGGCCGCCATCGGCTCCTGGCAGGAGGGGAGCGTCGTGCGGTCCTGGCTGCTCGACCTCCTCATCAAGGCGCTGGCCGACACCCCCGACCTCCAGGGCATCGCCTCGGTGGCCGCCGACTCGGGCGAGGGCCGCTGGACGGTCACCGAAGCGGTGGCCAACGGCGTCTCGGCCCCGGTGATCTCCGCCGCGCTGTTCGCCCGGTTCGTGTCCCAGCACCGCGAGGACGACAAGGCCATGAAGGTGGTGTCGGCGCTCCGCCACCAGTTCGGCGGCCACGCCATCGAGCTCGCCGACCCGCCGGGGGAGCAGCACTGATGGTCCTGTCCCACGAGCGCAGCGACGCCCTGGTGCTCTTCGGCGCCACCGGCGACCTGGCCCGCAAGAAGATCTTCCCGGCCATCTACCACCTCTCGCGCGACGGCGACTTGGACGTCCCGGTCATCGGCGTGGCGTCCTCGGAGGGCGACGACGACTTCCTCCGCGAGCGGGTGCGGGCGTCGCTGGCCGAGCAGGTGCCCGACCACGACCCGGCGGTGCTCGACGCCCTGCTGGCCCGGGTGCGCTACGTGTCGGGCGACTACCGCGAGCCGCAGGTCTTCGACGACCTCCACCGCGCCCTCGACGGGCTGGTCCGGCCGCTGTTCTACCTGGCCATCCCCCCGGTGCTGTTCGACGACGTGGTCACCGGCCTCGACCGCTGCGGCGTGGCCGGCCACGGCCGCGTGGTGGTGGAGAAGCCCTTCGGTCGGGACGGCGCCTCGGCGCGCGAGCTCAACGACTGCCTGCACCGCACCTTCGCCGAGGACCACGTCTTCCGCATCGACCACTACCTCGGCAAGGAGGCGGTGGAGAACCTCCTCGTGTTCCGCTTCGCCAACTCGATGCTCGAGCCCATCTGGAACCGCAACTTCATCGCCAGCGTCCAGATCACCATGGCGGAGGACTTCGGCGTGGCCGGCCGGGGCAAGTTCTACGAGAGCGTGGGCGCGCTGCGCGACGTCGTGCAGAACCACCTCCTGCAGGTGGTGGCCCTGCTCGCCATGGAACCGCCCGCCGGCGCCGACGCCGACTCCCTGCGCGACGAGAAGGTGAAGCTGCTCCGCCAGGTGCGCACCATCGAGCCGGCCGACCTGGTGCGGGGCCAGTACCGCGACTACGTCGACGAGGACGGCGTGGCCGCCGGCTCCGACGTGGAGACCTACGTGGCGGTCCGCTTCGAGATCGACTCGTGGCGCTGGGCCGGCGTGCCGTGGCTCATCCGGGCCGGCAAGGACCTGGCCACCACCGCCACCGAGGCCGTGGTCACCTTCAACGCGCCGCCGCGCCTGCTGTTCACGCCGGCCGGCGCCCCCGAGCCCGGCCCCAACCGCCTGCGGTTCCAGCTCGGCAAGGGCGATGGCGTGCGGCTCCACCTCCACGCCAAGAAGCCGGGCGACGAGCTGATCCCCGAGCCGGTGGACCTCCAGGTGTCCTACGCCGAGGCGCTCGGCCCCCGCGAGGACGCCTACCAGCGCCTCCTCGACGACGCCATGGCCGGCGACGCCCGTCGCTTCGGCCGCGAGGACGCCCTCGACGAGCAGTGGCGGATCGTGTCGGAGGTCCTCGACCACCACGAGGAGGTCCACCTCTACCGGGCCGGCACCATGGGCCCCGAGGCCGCCGATCGCCTCGCCGCCGACGTCGGCGGCTGGATCGACCCCGCTCCGCCCACCGGCTCCGACTAGGCGGGTTCCGAGACGACGGCGGGCCGCGTCAGGGCAGCGGGTCGGGCACCCGCTTCACGATGGCGGCGGCCAGGGCGTAGGCGGCCTCGGCCGGGCCGACCTCGTCGGGTTGGAGGAGGTTGGCCATGATGCGCAACACCCAGTCCATGAGGCTGCGCGAGCGCATCCCCACACGGGTGAGCTCCCGCATGAGCGCCGGCTGCCCGATCACCTTGGCGAACAGCCGCGCCACCTTGAAGTAGAGGCCGTACTCGCTCTCGAGCCACTTGGGGTACTGCTGGAGGTGCATGCCGTCGCCGGTGGCGAGCGCCTCATCGAGCAGGCCGGCCACGTGGCGGCCGGTCTCGTAGGCGTAGTCGATGCCCTCGCCGTTGAACGGGTTCACCGACCCGCCGGCGTCGCCCACCACCGCCCACGTGGGCCCGACCTTGGGGTTCACCGAGCCGGCCATGGGGATGCGGCCGCCGGTGGGCGCGCAGACCGGTCGGTCGGGGTCGATCTCCCAGTAGGCCGGCGCGGTGGCCGCCCACTCGGCCATGAGGTGCGACGTGTTGACGTCGCGCCAGTCCCGGAAGGTGGAGAGCAGGCCGATGCCCACGTTGATCGTGCCGTCGCCCACCGGGAAGATCCAGCCGTAGCCGGGAAGGGAGCTGCCGTTGCGGTCCCGCACGTCGAGGCAGCTCTCGATCCACGGCTCGGCGTGCAGCGGGCTCTCGTAGTAGGTGCGGATGGCCATCCCCTGCGGGTAGGCGCGGTTGCGGGCGGTGCCGAGCGCCCGGCCGAAGCGGGAGTTGGCGCCGTCGGCGATCACGACGTAGCGGGCCCGGATCTCCCGGGTGGCGCCGGTGTCCTTGTCCTTCACCACCGCGCCGGTGACCAGACCGCCCTCCACGACGGGCGCCACGGCCTCGGTGCCCTGGTGGGTCTCGGCCCCGGCCGCGGCGGCGTGCTCGAAGACGAGCTGGTCGAGGTCTCGGCGGCGGACCACGAAGCCGTGGTCGGGGAACACGGGGTGATCGGGCCAGGCCAGCTCCAGGGTGATGCCGTGGGCCACCGCCCGCAGCCCGGTGTAGCGGTGGTAGCGCTCGAGCTCGGGGTAGAGGCCCATGTCGTCGAGCTGGCGCACCGCCCGAGGCGTCAGGCCGTCTCCGCAGGTCTTGTCCCGGGGGAACACCTTCCGCTCGACGCACACGACCCGGTGGCCGGCCTTGGCCAGCCAGTAGGACGTGGCCGAGCCGGCCGGGCCGCCGCCCACCACCAGCACGTCGGCACGATCGGTGGGGGCCACGGTTGCTCCTGAGCGAGGGGACGGCGGCGGGGCCGCCGCCGGGCTACTGCCCGGCCCGGGTGACGCTACCGAGGTCGGGGTCGCCGCCCTCACCCAGCGCGATGACGTCCTCGACCTCCTTGGCGATCCCCTCCGGATCGGCCTCGAAGCCGTCGACGGTGAAGCCCTGCTCGGCCTCGGGGTCGTACACGTCGCCGCCGAACTCCTCGCGCACGAAGATGGTGACGGCGGCGATCTCCTCGGGGGTGAGGGTCGTGTCGAAGTTGGGCATCACGCCGCCGAGGGTGCCGACGTTCATCGGGCCCCCGGGGCGGTCCACGTCGCCGTAGGTGCCGTCGTCGCGGGCGCCACCGGTGGCGCCGAAGGCGATCCAGTGCACCATGGCGAGGGGATCCTTGAACGTGGTGACGGCGTGGCCGTCGTTGAGCTGCTGGCCCGAGCCACCGGTGGTGGCACCGGAGCCGTCGGCCTGGTGGCAGCTCTGGCAGTTCGCCGTGTACACCTCCTTGCCGATCACGAGGGGATCGGTCTCGCCGGTTGGGGCGGGACGGATGGCGAAGATGTAGATGAACGCCCAGAGCGGGAGCAGGGCGAGCACGGGAGCGGCCCAGAACGGGACGCGCTTGCGGCTCTTGGCCGCCGCCACCACGGCGATGTCGGGCACCGACTTGGCGGGCTCGGCGTCGAGCGTGGGGAGGGGGGCGGGTCCCTTCGCCTTCGCGGCCGGGGCGACGGCGGCCGGTGCTGCGTCGCCCGCATCGGCCTTGGGGGCCTCGGCGGCCGCGTCGTCCGCCGGGGCGGCGCCGCCCGCCGCCTTGGCGCGAGCGGCGGCGGCACGCTTCAGCAGGTGCTCGGGGATCTCGGTCACGAACGTCCTCCGCAGGCGGATCTTGCGCGCCCACCAGAGGCGAGAGCGCGGAACGCGGCCACTCTAGGCGTGGGCTCCGGCAGGGAGCCAAGCCGTGCCGACGAGTCCGCCGCCGCCCCCCACGCCATCTCCGGGAGGCACGGGCGAAGGGTGTGGAATCGCTCCCGGACGGGGGTAGGAAGGACGTCATCTCCGAATGTGTGGCGCTGGAGGTCGCGTGCTAAACCGTCCAACGGAGCCGGTACCGACGTCAGCGTCGTTCCTGTCCCTTCCCATTGTGAACGCATTCACGAGGAGGCATCTGGGCCATGATCATCGCCGCGTCGTTCTTCGAAGAGCTCAAGCACGTCCTCGGGTCCATCGTGAACGGCTTCCTCAACGTCGCCTTCACCGGGTCGCTGCTGCTCACCATCGCCATGGTCGGCTCGATCGTCTGGTACTCGAAGCGCCGCCCGGTGGGCGCGCCGCTGAGCTGGGGCCAGGCCATGGCCGCCTCGCTGTACGTCACCTTCATCCTCGTGTGGTTCTTCGGCGTGGTCCCCGACCGCTGGCTGAACTACGCCGAGGGCAGCCTCGAGATGCGCTCCGACGCGATCCTCGCCGGCCCGGGCTCCACCGGCTGGTTCCAGGACCTGCCGGTGCGGATCTCCAAGGCCACCGTGTCGGACTTCGTGACGGTCAACATCTACATGATCGGCGTCGTGGTCACCGTGGCCATGTGGGCCGTGTGGCAGGGCCGGGGCAAGACCGACACCGACGCCGTGGAGCGCTCCAACTACGGCCGACCGCTGGTGAAGGGGTGAGCCGGTGACCAAGACCGACGCCAACCCCCCGATGCCGGAGTTCCTCACGGACTACGCGCTCGTCGAGGTCGATGCCGACTACCTGGCCAAGGCGGTCAAGCCCAAGCAGTTCATCCACATCGACCAGTCCGAGTGCATCATGTGCGAGGGCTGCGTCGACATCTGCCCGTGGAAGTGCATCCACATGGTGAGCCCGTCCTCGATCGCCGAGGCCGAGGGCACCGAGCGCCCCGGCGTCGACCCGAGCGACAACGTGGTCTTCCTGATCGACGACGACGTCTGCACCCGCTGCGCCCTCTGCGTGGATCGCTGCCCCACCGGTGTGATCATCCTCGGCAAGATCGGCGACCCGGCCGCCAACGGCGACGGCCACCAGCGCACCAACACCCACGGGTACGGCTACGGGATGCGCCTCGGATGAGCGCCCCCCGCCCCGCCCTCCTCTCCGGCCCGCACGATCGGGAGAACTAGCACCGATGGCCAAGACCATGCAGAACAAGGGTTCCGCGAAGCTGACCGAGCTCACCGACAAGGTGCAGTCGTCGCAGGCGTGGAACTCGATCTTCCGGCCGGGATCGATCTTCCGCAAGGGCTACACCGACAGCCCCCGGAACCGGTCCT
>JAHBSN010000096.1 GCA_019639095.1 Actinomycetota bacterium | reverse complement strand
CGGCTGTCGGACCCCCGCGACGGCCTGAACGTCACCTTCGGGGCCATCGAGGCCGGCCACGCCGCCAACGTCATCCCCACCGAGGCGCGCGTCCAGGGCTCCCTCCGGGCGTCGGGGCGCGGGGCGTGGGAGGCGGCGTCGGCCCACCTGCCGGCGCTGCTCGCCGCCATCGTGGAGCCCCTGGGCGCCACCTGGGAGCTCGAGCACCGCCGCGGCGCCCCGCCCATCATCAACGACCCGTGGGCGGTGGGCGCCGTGGAGCGCGCCGGCGTGGCGGTGGTGGGCTCCGAGGGCGTGGGCCCCACGGCGCAGAGCGCGGGCGGCGAGGACTTCTCCTGGTACGGCGAGGTGGCGCCCCTCGGCTACTTCCGCCTCGGGGTGCACCAGGACGGCACCGATCGGGTCGATCTGCACGCCGGCACCTTCGACGTCGACGAGGCGGCGATCGCCCTCGGGGCCCGGCTGCTGGCCGGCGCGGCGGCTGAGGCGCTGGCGGACCTCTCGGCGCGCCCGCCCGCCTGACCCGCTGCATCGTGGACGCCGCCGACCTCGACTACCCCCTGCCCGACGCCGCCATCGCCCAGGAGCCGGCCGAGCCGCGGGACTCGGCGCGCCTGCTGGTGGATCGGGGCCCCGGGCGCCCGGTCGACCACCGCAGGGTGCTCGACCTGCCCGAGCTGCTCCAGCCCGGCGACCTGCTGGTGGTCAACGACACCAAGGTGATCCCGGCCCGCCTCCACCTGCGCAAGGACACCGGCGGGGCGGTGGAGGTGCTCCTGCTCGAGCGCCGACCGGAGGGCGCGTGGGAGGCGCTGGTGCGGCCGAGCCGCCGGGTGCCGCCGGGCACGAGGCTCACCGTCGACGGGGCCCACGGCACGCCCGACGCCGTGGCGGTCGAGGTGGGGGACGTGCTGGGCGACGACGGCCGCCGGCTCGTGGTGCTCCACCACGGCGAGGCCGACGACCTCGACGTGCTCGCCCGGTCCGGCGAGGTGCCGCTGCCGCCCTACATCCGGGTCCCGCTCGCCGATCCCGATCGGTACCAGACCGTCTACGCCCGCACCCCCGGCTCGGTGGCCGCCCCCACGGCGGGGCTCCACCTCACCCAGGCGGTCCTCGAGCGATGCCGCCGTCGCGGCGTGGAGGTGGCCACCGTGGAGCTCGTGGTGGGCCTCGGCACGTTTCGCCCCATCACGGCCCAGCGGGTCGAGGACCACCCGATGCACGCCGAGCGCTACCGGATCCCACCCGAGGCGGCGGCCGCGATCCACGCCCGGCGGGACCGGTGGGCGTCGGGTGCCGGGCGCGAGGGGGGAGCGGTGGTGGCGGTGGGCACCACCGTGGTGCGGGCGCTGGAGGCGTGGGCGGCCACCGGGCGGGCCGAGGGCACCACCGACCTGTTCATCCGCGAGCCCTACCCGTTCGCGGTGGTCGACCGCCTGCTCACCAACTTCCACGTGCCCCGCTCGTCGCTGCTGGCGCTGGTGCAGGCGCTCGTGGGCCCCCGCTGGCGCGACCTCTACGGCGAGGCCCTGGCGCAGGGCTACCGGTTCCTCTCCTTCGGCGACGCCATGCTGCTCACCCGGCGCGCCGGTAGCGTCGATCGGCCGTGAAGCTCACCTTCGACCTCGACGCCGCCGACGGCGCGGCCCGCACCGGCCGGGTGGCCACGCCCCGCGGCGTGCTTCCCACGCCGCTCTTCATGCCCGTGGGCACCAAGGCGGCGGTGAAGCACCTCGACGCCACCGACCTCCACGCGCTCGGGATCCCGCTCGTGCTCGGCAACACCTACCACCTGATGCTCAAGCCCGGGGCCGACCTCGTGGCCGACCTCGGCGGCCTGCACGCGTTCATGGCCTGGGACGGCCACGTGCTCACCGACTCCGGCGGCTACCAGGTGTTCTCCCTCAACCCGAAGGTCACCGACGAGGGTGCCCGGTTCCGGTCCACCTACGACGGCTCCACCCACCACCTCACCCCGGAGGGGGCGGCCGATATCCAGTCGAAGCTCGGCGCCGACATCCAGATGGTCCTCGACGTCTGCCCGCCGCTGCCGTCGCGGCGCCGGGACGTGCAGGCCGCCGTCGACCGCACCGAGGCCTGGGCCCGTCGCGGCCGCGCGGCGTTCCTGGCCGGGGCCGGCTGGCGCGAGGACCGGGGCCTGGACCAGGCGCAGTTCGGCATCGCCCAGGGCGGCGTCGACCTCGACCTGCGCGCCGAGGGAGCCCGACGCACCGTCGAGGTCGGCTTCGACGGCTACGCGATCGGCGGCCTGTCGGTGGGCGAGACCCGCGCCGAGATGCTGCCGGCCCTGGCCGCGGCCATCGAGCACCTGCCGGCCGACCAGCCCCGATACCTGATGGGTGTGGGCGATCCGGCCAGCATCGTGGAGGCGGTGGGCCTCGGCGTCGACCTGTTCGACTGCGTGCTCCCCAGCCGCCATGCCCGCCACGGCACGGTGCTCACCGGCGCCGGACGCCTCATGATCAAGAACCTCGCCTACGAGCGCGACGAGGGCCCGCTCGATCCCGACTGCACCTGCCCGGTGTGCGCCCGGTGGTCCCGGGCCTACCTCCGCCACCTGTTCCGGGTGGGGGAGCCCACGGGGGCCCGGCTGCTCACCATCCACAACGTGGTGTGGCTGTCCAACCTGGTCGTGGGCCTGCGGACCGCCATCGCTGCAGGCCGTTTCGAGACGGCCCGCCGCGCCGTGCTCGACGTGTGGGGCTGACGGCCGCAGGACGTCCGCCCCGATCCCTGGGCGCCTGGGGGCAGCGTCTAAGGTTCGCCAGGCCTTTTCCCCACCTCGACTGGATCCGCGTTGCCTGCCCTGCTCCTCACCCTCGTGCTCGTCGGGATCGGGTGGATCCTCATCCTCCGACCCCAGCAGCAGCGCCTCAAGGAGCAGCGGGCCATGGTGGAGGCGCTCGTCCCCGGTGATCGGGTGATCACCGCCGGCGGCATCCACGGCGTGCTCACCGAGGTGGAGCCCGAGACCGTGCGGATCGAGGTGGCGCCGCGGGTGGTGCTCACCCTCGCCCGCCCGGCCATCGCCCGCCGGGTCGACGCCCACGCGTCGCCCACCGATCCCGAACCCACCTCCGGCGCCGCCGGAGCTCCAGCGGAGGACCCCGTGACCATCGACCCCGCCACCCCCGTCCGCGAGGACGAGTCGTGACGCGCCGACGCCTGCTCGTTCCGCTCATCTTCATGGTGGCGGCGGCGGTCAGCTCGCTCCTGATCGTGGTGATCACCGACACCAAGCCCACCCTGGGCCTCGACCTCCAGGGCGGCTTCTCGGTGGTGCTGCAGGCCAAGGAGGTCAACGGCCGACTCCCCTCCGAGGAGAGCGTCGAGAAGGCCAAGGACATCATCCGCCAGCGGGTGGACGGCCTCGGCGTGGCCGAGCCCGACATCACCCGGCAGGGCCGCACGGTCATCGTGCAGCTGCCGGGCGTGAAGAACCGGGAGAAGGCCGAGTCGCTCGTGGGCTGCACCGCCCGCCTCGAGTTCCGACCGGTGCTCACCGTGGCCGCCAACCCCGACGCCCCCACCACCACGGTGGAGGGGCAGAAGGCGTCGAGCACCACCACCCCGGCCTCCACCACCACGACCGCCGGCGGATCCACCACCACGGCGCCGTCGTCGTCCACCACCGCGGGCGACGGCGAGACGGGCATGGGCATGGTGGGCGTGGGCACCGGCGAGGGTGCCCCGCTTGCTGCGTTCCCGCCCCCAGCGTCCAAAAGTTCCAGCTCCTTGAGTCCTTCCTCCACCACCTCCACCACCTCCTCCTCCACCACCACCACGGTGGCGCCGTCCACCACCACCACGGCACCGGGCTCCACCACCACCACGACCACGCCCTCGTCGAGCTCGTCCACCAGCTCCTGCGGCAGCAGCGGCGTGGCCAACACGGTCACCACCACCACGGTGGAGGGCCAGCCCAGCGCCGGCGAGGTGTTCCCGTCCTCCGACGGCCAGGTCCTCTACACGCTCGGCCCGGTGGGCCTCAACGGCGACGCCCTCAGCTCGGCCAACGCCGTGCTCAACGGGGGCGACTGGCAGGTCAACGTGGCGGTCAAGGGATCGCAGAAGGGCGTGGCCAACGAGCTGTTCAACTCCTGCTACAACGCCACCGCCGACGTCTGCCCGCCCATCGGCACCGACGACTCGGGCGCCCAGCGCGGCGCGGTGGCGATCGTGCTCGACGGCGAGGTGCTGTCGGCGCCCACGGTGAACGGCCCCGACCTCGCGTCGAAGGACTTCACCATCTCGGGCAGCTTCAGCCAGAGCGAGGCCAAGGACCTCGCCCTGGTGCTGCGCTACGGCTCGCTGCCGGTGGAGTTCGAGCAGGCGGCCCTGCAGCAGGTGTCGGCCAGCCTGGGTGCCGACTCGCTGCGGGCCGGCCTCATCGCCGGCCTCGTGGGCGTGCTCGCCCTGTGCATCTACATGATCATCTACTACCGCGGCTTCGGCATGGTGGTGGTGGTGAGCCTCTTCGTGTGGGGCGCGCTCATGTACGGCCTCGTGTGCTTCCTGTCGGCCACGCAGGGGCTGGCCCTCACCCTGGCCGGCATCACCGGCGTGATCGTGTCGGTGGGCACCACCGTGGACACCTACGTGGTGGTGTTCGAACGGATCAAGGACGAGATACGGAACGGCCGATCGGTGCGGTCGGCCACGGAGCGGGGCTACCAGAGCGGCATCAAGACCGTGTACACCGCCAACGGCGCGGCGTTCATCGGCGCCTTCCTGCTCTGGTACCTGACCGTGGGCCCGGTGCGAGGCTTCGCCTACTTCCTCGGGATCTCGGTGATCCTCGACCTCCTGGTGGCCGTGGCCTTCACCCGGCCCCTCATCCTGCTGCTGTCGCGCTCGCCGCGGTTCGCCACGGGCCGCTTCTTCGGCATCGGCACCGCCACCGACCAGGTGGCCAAGACGAAGGCGGTGCCGGCATGACCGCCCCCACCACCGAGGCGCCCGAGCGGGGCGTCCTCAAGCGGCTGTACCACGGCGAGACCAACGCCGACATCGTCGGTCGCTGGAAGCTCTGGTTCTCGATCTCGGGCGTGATCCTGCTGATCGGCATCGGCACGCTCGCCACGCAGGGCCTCAACCTCGGCATCGACTTCACCGGCGGCACGGTCTGGCAGGTGGAGGCGGGCAAGGCCGAGGTGCCCGAGGTCCAGCGGGCCATGGCCGACCTCGGCTACGCCGACGTGCAGGTCCAGGAGGTCACCCAGGTGGCCGACGGCAGGTCCACCCGCTTCCTGCGTGTGGAGGCCGAGGCCACCGCCGAACCGACCGCCGCCACCACCAAGGCGCTCGACGCCGCCGAGTCGGGCCTCGACGACCTCGTCGGCGAGGTGCCCGAGGGCTCCCGCGACGACGTCGCCGCCCTGCGCGACAACGTGGCGTCGATCGACGGGCCGTTCCAGGAGGACGTGCCCGACGAGCTGACGGCGCTCCAGCGCGAGATCGACGCCCTGCCCGACGCGCTGAAGGCGGCCAAGACCGACAAGGCCAAGGCCGCCGCGGTCGACGACGCCGTGACCTCGATGCAGGGCCACGTCGATGCCCTCTCCGACCTCGAGGACGCCGAGATCACCCGGGTCGGCCAGGACGTCACCAAGGAGCTCGCACGGCTCACGGGCACCCCGGCCAACGAGGTCACCGTCGACACCGTGGGCCCGTCGTGGGGCAAGCAGATCAGCGACAAGGCCCGCACCGCGCTCGTGGTGTTCCTCATCGCCATCACGATCTTCATCACGATCCGCTTCGAGCTGAAGATGGCCATCGCCACCGTGGTGGCGCTGTTCCACGACCTGCTCCTCGTGGTGGGGATCTACGCCCTGCTCGGGTTCCCGATCACCCCGGCCACGGTGGTGGCCCTGCTCACCATGCTCGGGTTCTCGATCTACGACGGCATCGTGGTGTTCGACCGAGTCAACGAGAACACCAAGCTGCTCAACGCCAAGAGCAAGATGACCTACACCGAGATGGCGAACCTCTCGCTGAACCAGGTCCTCATGCGGTCGCTGAACACGTCGATCACGTCGCTGCTGCCGATCCTCTCGGTGCTGGTCGTCGGGGCGTTCGTGCTGGGCGCCAGCACCCTGGAGGAGTTCGGCGTGGCCCTCTTCCTCGGCCTGCTCTCGGGCGCCTACTCGTCGATCTTCATCGCCACCCCCATGCTCGCCCTCCTGAAGGAGCGCGAGCCCCGCTACCGCGACCTGCGCCGCCAGATCGAGGAGCGAGGCCACGGCACCGTGGTGGAGCCCGACAAGCCCAAGGCCACCGCCGACCCCGTGATGGAGTCGGTCGTGGGCTTCGGTCCCGGCGGCACGCCCCGCCCGCGCAAGCCGGGCCGGCGATGAGCGGCCCGGCCGAGGTCCTCGGCGCCCACGTCCGCGACATCCCCGACTTCCCGCAGCCGGGCATCGTCTTCAAGGACATCACCCCGCTGCTCGGCGACGCCGCCGCGTTCCGCACCTGCATCGACGCGCTGGCCGATCCCTTCGCCGGCGAGGGCGTGTCCAAGGTGCTCGGCACCGAGGCCCGTGGGTTCATCCTCGCAGCGCCCGTGGCCTACCGCTTCGGGGCCGGGTTCGTGCCGGTCCGCAAGGCCGGCAAGCTGCCGTGGGAGATCGAGCGCGAGGAGTACGCCCTCGAGTACGGCACCGACCTGCTGGAGATCCATCGCGACGCGGTGGCGCCGGGGGAGCGGGTCCTGATCGTCGACGACGTGCTGGCCACCGGTGGCACCGCCGCCGCCACCGCCCGGCTGGTGTCGGCCCTCGGCGGCGAGGTGGTGGGCTTCGGGTTCCTGATCGAGCTCGGCTTCCTCCACGGGCGCGCCGCGCTGGGCCACGACCGCGTGGTCTCCCTGCTCACCTACGACTGACGAGGCCCGCGGCCCCCGTAGGCTGGGGCCATGTCGACCGTGAGCCGGGTGCTGCCGTGGCGGCGCTCGAGCGCGCCCGCGTCGGTGGAGACGGCGCCGCTGCTGGCGGCCTACCGCGCCCACCACCCCAAGACGTCCACGGCCATGATCTCGCAGGCCTACGAGCTGGCCGCCGCCGCCCACGTCGACCAGACCCGGCGCAGCGGCGAGCCCTACATCCACCACCCCCTCGCCGTGGCCCAGATCGTGGCCGACCTCGGGCTGGACGACGTCACCATCGTGGCCGCCCTGCTGCACGACTCGGTGGAGGACACCGGCATCACCCTCGACGAGCTGGCCGAGCGCTTCGGCGACGACGTGGCGCGCATCGTCGACGGCGTCACCAAGCTCGACCGGGTCCAGTTCGACTCCAAGGCCGCCCAGCAGGCCGCCTCCATGCGCAAGATGCTCGTGGCGATGGCCAAGGACATCCGGGTCCTCATGATCAAGCTGGCCGATCGCCTCCACAACATGCGCACGCTCGGCGCCATGCCGAGCGAGAAGCAGGCGCGCATCGCCCGCGAGACGCTCGACGTGTACGCGCCGCTGGCGCACCGCCTCGGCATGCAGGACCTCAAGCAGCAGCTCGAGGACCTCAGCTTCGCCACGCTGCACCCCAAGCAGTACGCCGAGATCGACCACATGGTGGCCAGTCGGGCCCCCGAGCGCGAGCTCTACCTGGAGCAGGTGCTCGAGCAGGTGCGGCTGCGCCTCGCCGAGCTCGGCGTGGAGGCCGAGGTCAGCGGCCGGCCCAAGCACCTGTGGAGCATCTACGAGAAGATGGTGGTGAAGGGGCGCCAGTTCGACGACATCTTCGACCTCATCGGCATCCGCGTCCTGGTCGACTCGGTGCGCGACTGCTACGCCGCACTCGGCTCCATCCACGCCACGTGGCGGCCCGTGCAGGGTCGCTTCAAGGACTACGTGGCCATGCCCAAGTTCAACCTCTACCAGTCGCTGCACACCACGGTGGTCGGCCCGCAGGGCAAGCCGCTCGAGGTGCAGCTGCGCACCCACGAGATGCACCAGCGCGCCGAGCTGGGCGTGGCCGCCCACTTCGCCTACAAGGTCGGTTCGCCCACCGATGAGCTGGCCTGGCTGAACCGCATCGTCGACTGGCAGGAGGAGACCTCCGATCCGGCCCAGTTCATGGAGACCCTGAAGGTCGACCTGGAGCAGGACGAGGTCTACGTGTTCACCCCCAAGGGGCGGGTGGTCACCATGGCCAAGGGCGCCACGCCCATCGACTTCGCCTACGCCGTGCACACCGAGGTGGGCCACGCCTGCGTGGGCGCCCGGGTGAACGGGCGGCTCGTGTCGCTCAGCCACTTGCTGTCCTCGGGGGCCACCTCCGAGATCTTCACCTCCAAGGTGGAGGGCACCGGGCCCAGCCGGGACTGGCTGCAGATCGTCCAGACGCCTCGGGCGGCCAACAAGATCCGGCAGTGGTTCTCCCGCGAGCGGCGAGAGGACGCCAAGGACAACGGCCGCGAGGAGCTGGTCAAGCAGCTGCGGCGCGAGGGCCTGCCCACCCAGAAGCTCCCCACGGGCCTGCTGGCCGAGGTGGCCACCGGGCTCAACTACGTCGACGTCGACGCGCTCCACACGGCCATCGGCGAGCACCACGTGTCGGCCGAGGCGGTCGTGGCCCGCATCGCCAAGCTCCTGCGCTCGGGCGATCCGGACCGCGAGGAGCAGCTCCCCACCACCGTCCGCGGCGCCCGGCACATGAAGGCCACGAGCCCCGGGGCCGGCGTGCACGTGGAGGGGCTCGACGACGTGATGGTGAAGCTGGCCCGCTGCTGCACGCCGGTGCCGGGCGACCAGATCATCGGCTTCGTCACCCGGGGTCGGGGCGTGTCGGTCCACCGCACCGACTGCGCCAACGCCGCCTCGCTGCAGGACGGCCAGCGGGACCGCCTCATCGAGGTCGAGTGGGACGAGGACTTCGCCGGTGGCACCTTCGTGGCCTCGATCGAGGTGCGAGCGCTCGACCGGCCCCGCCTGCTGCGAGACGTGTCGACGGTCCTGGCGGACCAGCACGTCAACATCTTGAGCTGCGCCATGAAGACCGGCGGCGACCGCATGGCGGCGATGCAGTTCGACTTCGAGCTGGGCGACCCCTCGCACCTGGGCGTCCTGCTCGGCCACATCCGGGCCATCGAGGGCGTGTACGAGTCGTACCGGGTGCTCCCCGGGTCCCACGCGGGCACCGGCTAACGCGCTCGCCCGCGATCAGCCCGGGCGAGCCACCACCCGGGATCCGAACCGGCGGCGCTGCACCGACACGCCGCTGGCGGCGAAGGCCCGGATCCGATCCTCGTCGGCCGGCTCGAGCTTGCGCCCGTCGGTGGTGGTCAGCTCGAACACGTCGTAGGCCCGGCCGTCGGCGCTGCGGGCCGACGCCGAGCGCACCGTGATCCCGGCGGCGCGCAGCACCGCCGCCACCTCGGCGAGCAGTCCGGCCCGCTCCGGCGCGTCGATCTCGCAGACGCTGTGCCAGGGCGAGGCGCGGTGGTCGAACCGGAACGAGACGTCGGGCAGGGGACCGGCCTCGGTGAGGCCCGACACCGCATCGTCGACCGCTCGGGTGAGGGCATCGGGGTCGGGGGTGGCGGGGCCGCGCACCTCGAACAGCTCGAGCGCGGCGCCGTCGGGCCAGGTGGCCACCTCGGCCCGGACCACGTCGCAGCCCGATGCGGCGAGGGCGGCGGCGGTGCCGGCCAGGATGCCGGTGCGGTCGCGCGCCACCACCTCCACCCACCAGCGGTCGTCGCGCCCGCCGGGCTCCACGTGCACCCGGAGCTCGCGCCGGGGCGGGAGCGGGTCGATGGACGCGAACTGGCGGGCGGCCTCGGCCGGATCGGCCACCAGCAGGAACCGGGCGGGAGCAGCCAGGGCCCGACCTACGGCGCGGTCGTCGTCGCCGACCTCGCGAGCCAGGTCGGTGCGCCGCTGCTCGAGCAGGTCGCGCTCGTCGGCGTCGGGGGCCTCGCGCGCCAAGGTGTCCTGCAGCAGCCGGTGCAGCTCCTGGAGCCGGGCGAGCTCCCAGCGCTCGTGGCCGCGATCGCGCAGCGCGGCGAGCACGTAGGTGGCCCGGGCCCGCTCCGGGGTGGCGAGGTGGGCGGCCAGCTGGCGGACGTTGTCCTCGGCCAGCGCCGAGGTTCGGCGGGCGGCTGCCCACAGCAGGTGGCGATCGGCCACCAGGGCCACCACCGCGGCGCGGTCGGTCGCGTCGAGCCCGATTCGGGCCACCAGGGCGCGGGCCGAGTCGACCGGGTCGGGCTCACCGTCGAGGGCGTCGACCAGGAGGGCGGCCACCAGGAGCTGGTCGGGGTGGGCGATGCGGCGCGCCTCCTCGACCGCGGGGTCGGACCCGTCGAGTATCCGCAGCCGCTCCAGGGCGGGGAAGCGGTAGCCGCCGTCGAGGTCGAGCTCGGTGGGGTCGGCCCGTCGCCGGTGGAGGGCTCGGGCCAGCTCGGGCAGGGTCCGGTCGAGGGTGCCGGTGCTCTCGAGGAACCGCCACGATCGCGCGTTGCCGCGCTCGATCACGTCGAGCAGCAGCTCGCGCTCGCCCTCGTCCCACCCGGTGGCCACGTCCCCCGGGATGCCGGCCAGCCAGGTGACCAGGTCCGACCCGGCGGTGGCCCGGTTCGCCGCGACCGCCGCTCGCAGGGCCAGCTCCAGGGCATCGTCCTCGTCGACGGTCCCGGGCAGATCGACGACGCCGTCGACCACCACCGGGACGGGCTCGACCCGCCCGCCGCCACGGGCGCGCAGGGCCGAGCGAGCTCGGGCCATCACGGTGCGCGAGCGGACCTTGAGCAGGGGTGGCGTCATCAGCGTGGTGGCGAGGACCACCAGGAGGAGGGCGGCGTAGAGGTCCTCGCCGAGGACCCCGTTCGACAGGCCGATCGTGGCGAAGATCAGGCCCACCTCGCCGCGCGGCAGCATGCCCAGCCCGATGAGGAGCCGGTCGCCCTCGGTGCGCTTGGCGCCCACCGCCGCCGCCACCTTGCCGACGACCGCCACCACGAGGAGGATTGCTGCGTCGGTCAGCACGCTGGCCCGGCCGAAGGCGCTGAGCTCGGCGTCGATGCCGATCTGGAGGAAGAAGATCGGCACCAGCACATGGCCGATCGGCGCCAGCTCGGAGCGGATCCGCTCCGACGAGTCGGTCTTGCCGAGGGCCAGCCCGGCCAGGAAGGCCCCGATGATCGGGGCGAGCTTGGCCTTGTCGGCCAGCTCGGCGAAGCCCAGCGTGAACGCGAACGCCAGGGCCACCAGCGTCCCGCCGGAGCGGGCGAGGCGGTTGACGGTGCCGAAGAGGGCGGGGGCGACGCGGATGCCGAGCCCGCCCCCCACCACGAGGAACGCCAGGGCCACGGCCACGATGCCGGCGATCGACAGGGGGGACACCGAGCCCTCGGTCACCAGCCGCACCACCACGGTGAGCACGAGCAGCCCCATCACGTCGTCGGCCACGGCGGCGCCGAGCACGATGCGCGCCTCGGAGGTGGCCAGGGCCCGCAGGTCCCCGAAGACCCGGGCGGTGATGCCGACCGAGGTGGCGGTGAGGGCGGCGCCCACGAACAGGGCGGTGTTGCCGCTCTCGCCCATGAGGCGCATGGCGGCGATGCCGGTGACCATCGGCAGCACCACGCCGATGGTGGCCACCGAGATCGAGGCTCGACCGACCTTGCGCAGCTCGCCGATGTCCATCTCGAGGCCCACGTCGAGCAGGAGGAGGATCACCCCCAGCTCGCCGAGGAAGCGCAGCACCTCGTCCTCGCGGCCCACCAGGCCGAGCAGCGACGGGCCGACCACGATGCCGGCGACGATCTCGCCGACCACGGCCGGGACGCCGATGCGCTCGGCGCCCTCGGCGGCCAGCTTGGCCGCCACCAGCACGATCACGAGGTGGAGCAGGAGCTCGGAGACATCCATGGGGGAGCGGGGTTCGCCTTCGGGTCAGGGGCGGCGCGGGGGCACGCCCGGAACTGGGTGCAGCGAACGGCGCCGCCGGATGGACCGGCGGCGCCGTTCGAGGTGCGGATCGTCGGGGTGGGCCCTCCGCCCACCCCGACCGGGTTCAGACGCCCACCGGCTCCTTCGGATCTTCCAGGGTGGGAGAGCCGCCGCCGTGGCCGGTGACCTCCCCGGGGTGGAGGTGGAACTCGGGGTAGGCGTAGGCGCCCATCTCCGGCCCGTCGAGGCCCTCGAGCTCGTCGGCCTCGTCGGAGCGGATGCCGCCCTTGGTGAGCATGTCCTGGATCTTGAAGAAGGCGTAGGCCACACCCAGGATCACGGTGCAGAGCACCAGCACGCCGATCGCCTGGGCGGCGAGCTGGCCGCCACCGATCTTGGCGTCGTAGAGGATGCCGGTGACGCCCTTGGTGGCGGCGTCGCCCTTGGTGGTGAGGTTCCAGCCGGCGCCGTACTTGCCGTTGGCGAAGATGCCCAC
>JAHBSN010000095.1 GCA_019639095.1 Actinomycetota bacterium | reverse complement strand
TGATGGTGCTCACCATCACGCTGGCCCTGGCCCAGCGGGGCATGGTCACCCGCCTCCGCAGCGCGCTCCCCTACATCCAGCGCATCTCGGGCGGGATCATGGTGCTGATGGGCGCCTACCTCACCTGGTACGGCATCTACGAGATCCGCATCAACCGCGACGGCACCGCGTCGGGCGGCGGCCCGGTCGACCTGGTCACCGGTTGGTCGTCGGACGTGTCCGAGGCCATGCAGAACCTCGACACGCTGCAGGTGGCGCTGGTGCTCGGGCTCGTGGTGGCGGTGGCGCTGCTGGTGGCGCTGCTGCGGGCCGACCGGGCGGCGCGCCGCGCGCCCGGCTCCGCCGTCGACGCGGGATCGCCCGATCAGGGCGAGAGCCGCTCCACCGACCAGCCGCCGGGAGCCGACGCGTCGCGCCGGTAGGCGAAGCGATCGTGGAGCCGGTCGGGCCGGCCCTGCCAGAACTCCATGCGCTCGATCGACACGCGGTAGCCACCCCAGTACGGCGGCCGGGGCACCGCCGGGCCCTCGTCGCCGGCACCGAAGCGCGCTTCGGCGTCGGCCAGGCGGGCCTCGATGGCGGCGCGGTCGGGCACCACCGCGCTCTGCGTGGAGGCCCAGGCGCCCAGCTGGCTGCCGCGGGGCCGCGATGACCAGTACGCATCGACGGTGGCGTCGTCGAGCGGCGCGGCCGAGCCCTCCACCCGCACCTGGCGATCCTGGTCCAGCCACCCGAACACCAGCGAGGCCTGCGGGTTGGCCGCCAGGTCGGCGGCCTTGCGGCTCTCGAGGTTGGTGTAGAGCACGAAGCCGTGGGCGTCGAACTCGCGGCACAGCACGAACCGGGCCGAGGGGCGCCCATCGGCGTCGGCGGTGGCGAGCACGCACGCCGCCGGGTCGTAGCGCCCGGCGGCCACCCACTCGTCCCACCACCGCTCGAACTGCGCCACCGGGTCGGCGGCGAGGTCGGCGCGGCGGAGCGTGCCGGCCACGTAGTGCTCGCGAAGGTGCCCGAGGTCTCGGCTCATGGGGCCAGCTTGCCCCAACAGACGATCAGCGTCGGCGCCAGTGGACCGACCACGTGCCCCACCCGGCCGTGGAGGCCACGCCGTCCCACGGCCCCGGGAGCGCCTCGTCGACCTCCGAGGCGAGCAGGTGGATCGGCGTGCCGGCGCCCCGCGAGTTGACCCACACCACGACCCCCTCGGGAGACAGCACGCGATCGGCCTCGGCGGGGAACAAGAAGGCGTTGCAGAGCACCAGCACGTCGACCGAGGCGTCGGCCACCGGCAGGATCGACGCATCGGCCTGCACCCGGTGCGCCGGCTCGGCGGGCGCTCGCACCAGCATCTCGAGCGACAGGTCGATCGACGCCAGCACGGGCAGGTGGGGCGCCAGGTACCGGGTGTGGAGCCCGTTGCCGGCGCCGATGTCGAGGCCCACCCGGCGGTGGGCCGGTGGCGCGGCGGCGAGGCCCCGGTCGAGGGCGTCCACCACCGGCGCCTCGCGTCCGGGCACGTCTCGGCTGGACCACTCGTCGGCGAGCGAGTCGAACAGGTCGGCCACCCTGGACCGCACCTCGGGCGTCCAGCCGTCCGGATCGAACGCCGCCGCCCGGGTGACGGTGCGCATGGGGTGGTCGGCGGCGAGCCCGGGCGGGGCGTCGCCCGGTGCCGGGGCGATGGTGCCCGGCAGCTCGGTGATCACGCGATGCGATCCGAGCCGCGGAAGTACGGCAGCAGCGCCGACGGCACGTCGATGCCGCCGTCGGGCCGGTGGTAGGTCTCGACGATGGCGGCCCAGACGCGCGGCACCGCCAGGGCCGAGCCGTTGAGGGTGTGCACCATGGCCGTGCCGCCGCCGCCCGGGCGGTAGCGGATGTTGCCGCGGCGGGCCTGGTAGTCGGCGAACCACGAGATCGACGACACCTCGAGCCACTGGTCGGTGCCCGGCGCGTAGACCTCCACGTCGAAGGAGCGGTGGTGGCTCTGGCCCATGTCGCCGGTGCAGATCTCGAGGGTTCGGTAGGCGAGGCCGAGCGAGCCGATGGTGGCCTCGGTGCGCGCCACCATCTCGGCGAGCAGGTCGGGGGCCTGCTCGGGCGTGGCGTAGGCGAACACCTCGACCTTGTCGAACTCGTGGGTGCGCAGCATGCCGCGCGTGTCGCGACCCGCCGACCCGGCCTCGCGGCGGTAGCAGGCGGTGGCGGCCATGAACCGCAACGGCAGCTCGGCGGTGTCGATGATCTCGTCGCGGTGGATCGAGGTGAGCGGGACCTCGGCGGTGGGGATGGCCCAGAGGTCGTCGCGCGCCACCGAGTAGGCATCGTCGGCGAACTTGGGGAGCTGGCCGGTGGCGGTGAGGGTCTCGGTGGTGACGAGCGAAGGGGGCCGCACCTCCTCGTACTGGTCGACGTTGCGATCGAGCCCGTACTGCAGCAGCGCTCGCGCCAGGGTGGCGCCGCCCTTTCGCTGCATCGTGAACATGGCGCCCGAGATCTTCACGGCCCGCTCGTTGTCGAGGATGCCGTAGCGCGGGCCCAGCTCCCAGTGCGGGATGCGCTGGTGCGGCCCGTAGCCGTCGGGGTCGAACCCCACCACCCGCACCACCGGGTTGTCGGCGTCGGATGCGCCGTCGGGTGCGTCGGGGTGGGGCAGGTTCGGGATCCGCAGGAGGAGGTCGCGCACCTCGTCGCCGAGCTGGGCCGTCTCCGCCGCCAGCTCCTGCTCGCGCTCGCCGAGCGCTCGGCTCTCGGCCTGCACCTGCGCGGCCTCGTCCCCCCGGCCCTCCTTGTGGAGCGTGCCCACCTGCTTGGAGAGGCCCTTGATGCGGTTGCGCAGGTCGTCTCGCTCGGCGGCGAGGGCCCGCTGGCGCTCGTCGAGCTCGAGGACGCGGTCCAGCTCGTCGGGCTCCACGCCGCGCCGGGCCAGACCGGCGCGGACGACGTCGGGCTCGGTGCGGATCCGGCGAAGGTCGAGCATGGGCGAACGGTAGCCCGCACGCCCCGAACCGCTGCCACCCGTTGCGGCTCCCGGGCCGACCCACCGCTAGCGTCGCCACGGTATGTCCGCCTTGGTCGTCGATCGCCTCACGATCGCCTACGGCACCACCCGTGCCGTCGACCGGCTGTCGTTCACCGCCGAGCAGGGCGAGGTGCTGGCGCTCCTCGGCCCCAACGGCGCCGGCAAGACCTCCACGGTGGAGGCCCTCGAGGGCTACCGGCCCGCCACCGAGGGCAGCGTGCGGGTGCTGGGCCTGGACCCGGTGGCCGACCACGCCCGGCTCGTGCCCCAGATCGGGGTGATGCTCCAGGCGGGAGGCGTCTACCCCGGCATCCGGCCGCTCGAGGCGCTCGAGCTGTTCGCCGCCTTCCACGCCACCCCCCACGACCCCAACGCCCTGCTCGAGCGGGTGGGGCTCACCCACGTGCGCCGCTCCACGTGGCGGCAGCTCTCGGGGGGCGAGCAGCAGCGGCTCTCGCTGGCGCTGGCCCTCGTGGGCCGACCCAGGGTGGCGTTCCTCGACGAGCCGACCGCCAGCGTCGACGTGCAAGGGCGCCAGCTCATCCGTCGCCTGGTCCGCGAGCTCGCGCACGAGGGCGTGTGCGTGGTGCTCACCACCCACGACCTCGACGAGGCCGAGAAGGTGGCCGATCGCGTGGTCATCATCGATCGCGGTCGCCTGATCACCCAGGGGACGCCGAACGAGCTCATGAGCGCGGGCGGCAGCCGCGAGATCCGCTTCGGGGCCCGGCCGGGGCTCGACACCGCGGCGCTGGGCAAGGAGCTGATGGCCGCGGTCGACGAGGTGTC
Source organism: Actinomycetota bacterium (assembly GCA_019639095.1). Taxonomy (GTDB): domain Bacteria; phylum Actinomycetota; class Acidimicrobiia; order Acidimicrobiales; family Iamiaceae; genus Aquihabitans. The sequence goes on along the minus strand of JAHBSN010000095.1, from coordinate 8,638 downwards.
GCCCGGCGAGTACCTCGTGGCCGCCGAGCCGTCGCCGGCCAACATCGCCACCCTCACGGGCTGGCTGGCCGACCGGGACCTGCCGCTGGCCGACCTGCGCGCCGGCCGCCAGACGCTCGAGGACGTGTTCCTGCGGATGACCCAGATCACCGGCGAGGTGCCGGCGGTGCGCGTCGACCCGGCTCCGGCCCCGCGCTCGCGCCGGCGCCGGTCGGGGGGTCGGTCGTGACCGATCCGACCGCCGTCGCCGCCGGCCGCCCCGGCTCGGGCGAGGCGTCCCCGGCCCGCCAGCGATGGGCGGCGCAGGCCCGCGTGGAGCTCGTGCTCACGCTCCGGCGCGGCGAGTCGGTGCTGCTCACCTTCGCCATCCCCGTGCTGCTCCTGGCCTTCTTCTCGTTCGTCGACGTGCTCCCCACGGGCACCGACGACCCCGTCGACTTCCTCTTCCCGGGCGTCCTGGCCCTGGCCATCATGTCCACCGCCCTGGTGTCGGTGGCCATCGCCACCGGCTTCGAGCGCCAGATGGGGGTGCTCAAGCGGCTCGGCGCGACCCCCCTCTCCCGGGGCCAGCTGCTCGGGGCCAAGACCGCGGCGGTCGTGGTGATCGAGGCCCTCCAGATCGTGGTGCTCGTGGTGGAGGGCCTGCTGCTCGGGTTCCGCTTCTCCGGGCCGGCCGTGGGCGCGGCGCTCGGCGCCGCCGTGCTCGCCACGGTGGCGTTCGCCGGCCTGGGACTGCTGATGGCCGGCACGCTCCCGGCGCTCACCACCCTGGCCGCCGCCAACGGCGTCTACCTGGTGCTGCTGCTGCTCAGCGGCATGGTGATCCCGCTGTCGGAGCTGCCCGCCGGCCTCCGCCAGGTGGCCCAGGCGCTGCCGAGCGGTGCGCTCGCCGAGGTGTTCCACGGTGCCCTGGGCGCCGGCACGGTGCCCGGGCACGCCTGGGTGGTGCTCGCCGCCTGGGCCCTCGTGGCGCCGGCGGCCGCCGCCCGCTGGTTCCGCTGGGAGTGAGCCCGCCGGGACGTCAGCTGGGCACGAGGGCCACGGTCTGGGTGTCGGGGTTCGTGCCCGACACCACCACGCGGGCGAGGGTGGTGTGGCGGCTGAGCGACCCGTCGCCCGACGGCGCCGACTCCGACCCGGCCTGCCACGACGCATAGGCCACCCGCAGCACGCCGGCGGGGTCCCGGAACGCGGTCAGGCCGCCGACCCCCGACCGCCCCGAACCGGCCTTCAGGAACGGGCCCCGCCCGTCGACGGTGCAGGGCCCGGTCGGGGTGGCGCAGCGGGCGAACCCGGTGAGGTAGCGGCTCGTGCGCCAGTCGCCCGCCGAGTAGAAGAGCAGGTACGAGCGGGTGGCCCGCTCGTAGGCCATCGACGGGTTCTCGAGGAACGTCGCGCCGAGCTTGGCGTCGTCGACGCCGTCGTGCCATCCGAACCGCTGGCTCACGAGCGTGGTGGGCTGGGCGTTGATCCCACCCACCACCTTGCCGTCGGCGGTGAGGCGCAGGACGCCGATGTTGTCTCGGGTGCGGCTCACCGCCACCAGCAGGTACAGCGCGCCGTCGGGGGCCCGGAACACCTCGGGATCGAGCGCCCCTCGTCCCCACGGGTTGGAGCCCCGCTCGGCGGGCAGCCCGCAGTACACGGGACTGGCCTCGGCCGTGTACGGACCGGCGGGCGCGGTGGCCACCGCCCGGCCGATGCACTGGTCGTTGGCCCGGTCCGTGGCCCCGCGCCGGTGGGCGGCGTAGAACACGAAGTACCGGGTGCGGATCTTCACCGGCGAGGGCGCCCAGATCTCGGGCCGGTCCGGGCTGATCCAGTACGGGTTCTGGCGCAGCGCGTTGCGCGGTGCGGCACCCCACTGGGCGCGACTGGCGTCGAGGGTGCCGGTGAACGACGTGAGCTCGCGCACCGGGAGCTGCACGTTGTTGGTGGAGCCGAACAGGTAGGTCTTGCCGCCGACCGCGAGCACCCCGGGATCGGAGCTGTCCCAGACCCCCGGCGGCGCCGCCGGCTGGCGGAGGGCGGGGCGCCCCAGCTTCGGGGCGCTCGGGGGCATGCACGCCACCGCCACCAGGGCGATGGCCGCCACCACGGCCAGCCGAGCGGCGCCACGGGCGGGACGGATGCGAGACACGGGACCTCCTGGCACCGCGGCGCGGCTCCGACGCCCCACACGCGGTCCGGAGAGTCCACCACACCACGCCGCCCCGTGCTCGCGCCCCCACCGTGCGGGGTCGTCGCGGACCGACCCGGCACTAGGGTCTGGCCCGGTGGACGGTGATGTGGGAGATCGAGCGGTGGGCGAGGCGCGCCCGGCCCGGTCGCTCCCCGTCGCCCTGCTGGTGGCGGCCCGCCCCAAGCAGTGGGTCAAGAACCTCCTGGTGTTCGCGGCGCCCGGCGCCGCCGGGGTGGTGGACCGATCGGCCGCCTTCGCCGAGGCCGCCGGGGCGTTCGCGTGCTTCTGCCTGGCGGCGGCGGGCACCTACTACCTGAACGACGCCGCCGACGTGGATGCCGACCGTCGCCACCCCACCAAGCGCTTCCGCCCCATCGCCGCCGGCGAGATCTCGGTCCCCCTCGCCCGGGCCATCGGGGTGGTGCTGATCCTGGGCGCGGTGGCCGGCGGCCTGGCGATCGAGCCCCACCTGGCCGTGGTGCTGGCCTGCTACGTGACGCTCACGACGGCCTACAGCGCCTGGCTGAAGCACATCGCGGTGGTGGACGTGGTGGCGGTGGCGGCCGGCTTCGTGCTGCGGGCCATCGGCGGTGCCGCCGCGGTCGACGTGCCCATCTCCAACTGGTTCTTCATCGTGGCCACCTTCGGGTCGCTGTTCATGGTGGTGGGCAAGCGCCGGGCCGAGGTGGGCGAGATGGGCGACGAGGCGGCGACCACGCGCCGCAGCCTGAGCGCCTACTCCCCGAACTTCCTGGCCGAGCTGCAGACGGTGAGCACCGCGGTGGTGCTGGTGGGGTACTGCCTCTGGGCGTTCGAGAAGGCCGAGCTGGCCCACGCGTCGATGCCGTGGTTCCAGCTGTCGATCGTGCCGTTCGGGCTGGCCATCCTGCGCTACGCCCTGCTGGTCGACAGCGGCCACGGCGGCGCGCCGGAGGACGTCGTGCTCGAGGACCGCACGCTGCAGGTGCTGGGCACGCTCTGGGCCCTGGTGTTCGTGGCCGGCGTGTACGCGTCGTGAGCGCGGCGCCCACACCGGCCGCCGAGGACGCCCTGCTTGCCGGCTGGGGCAACACCGCTGCCACCAGGGCCACCGTGCTGCACCCCACCGACGCCGATGCGCTCGCCCACGCCCTGGACCGGCCGGCGCCTCGGGGCATCATCGCCCGTGGCCTGGGTCGCAGCTACGGCGACCCCGCCCAGAACGCCGGGGGGCTGGTGGTCGACGTCACCGGCGTCACCGGGATCGGGCCGGTGGACCACGAGCGCGGGGTGGTCACCGCCGTCGCCGGCACCAGCATCGACGCGCTCATCACCCACCTCGTGCCCCAGGGCTGGTTCGTACCGGTCACCCCGGGGACGCGCCAGGTCACCGTGGGCGGGGCCATCGCGTCCGATGTCCACGGGAAGGACCACCACGCCGTGGGCTCGTGGGGCAGCGCCCTCGAGTCGATCGTCCTCGTGACGCCCGCCGGGGGCCTCGAGCAGGTGTCGCCCACCCGTCGCCGCGACCTGTTCTGGGCCACGGTGGGCGGCATGGGCCTCACCGGGATCATCGTCGAGGCGACGTTCCGGCTGCACCGCATCGAGTCGAGCCTGGTGTCGGTGGACACCGACCGCACGCCCGACCTCGACACCACGCTGGACCTCATGGAGTCCGGGGACCACGCGTACCGGTACTCGGTGGCGTGGATCGACCTGATGGCCACCGGCGCCCACCGGGGTCGCTCGGTGCTCGATCGGGGTCGCTTCGCCACGCTCGACCAGCTGAGCCGGGCGCAGCAGGACGACCCGCTGGCGTTCCACAGCGGCACCCTGGCCACGTTCCCCGGGCCCACGCCGGTGAACCTCATCCGCCCGCTCACGGTGCGGGCCTTCAACGAGGTCTGGTACCGCAAGGCTCCCCGCCGTCGCCGGGACCACCTCCAGTCCATCAGCACGTTCTTCCACCCGCTCGACATGGTCGACCGCTGGAACCGCGTCTACGGGCGCGGCGGCGTGGTCCAGTGGCAGTGCGCGCTGCCCCTCGGCGCCACCGACGACCTGCGCTGGCTCGTCGCCCAGGTCAGCGATGCGGGGTGCCCGTCGTTCCTCGCCGTGCTGAAGCGCTTCGGGGCGGGCAACGACGCGCCGCTGTCGTTCCCGATCCCGGGTTGGACGCTGGCCATGGACCTGCCCGCCGATCCCCGCTCGGGCGCGGCCGCGCTGCTCGACCGCCTCGACGAGCGGGTGGTGGCCGCCGGCGGCCGGCTCTACCTGGCCAAGGACAGCCGGATGCGCCCCGAGCTCCTGCCCGAGATGTACCCCCGGCTCGACGAGTGGCGGGAGGTGCGCGACGCAGCGGACCCGACGGGCCAGATGGTGAGCGACCAGGCCCGACGCCTGGGGTTGGTGGGCTGAGGCCGCCCCGAGCCTCGGGGCGGCAGGCTCAGCTGCTCCAGAACTCGAACGTGGTGAGCACGATCACGTACACCACCACGGCCAGCACCAGGCCCGAGTAGAACAGCCGCGTCAGCAGCTTGTTGTCGAAGCGCAGGTGCATGAAGAACCCGGCCACCACGGCGAACTTGATCGCCATCATGACGAGCAGGCCGGCCACCTCGGCGAACGAGGTGAGGCCGCTGGCGTCCTCCCAGACCGGCAGGTACGACCACGCCACCTCGGCCCCAGTGATGAGGGCGAGCCAGAGCGCGATCTTGACGTAGCCCTTGTCGTCGAGGCCGTGGCTGTGCTCGTGGTCGTGGTCGCCGGTGATGGCGACGTCGGTGGTGGTGGCGTCGGTCATGGCTCCAACCTCACTTGATCAGGTACACGACGGTGAAGATGAGGATCCACACCACGTCGACGAAGTGCCAGTACAGGCCCACGATCTCCACGGCCTCGGCGTTGCGCTGGGTGATGCGCCCCGAGCGCGACAGCAGGGCCGCCGAGATCAGCATGACGATGCCGATGGTGACGTGCACGCCGTGGAAGCCGGTGAGCGTGAAGAAGGCGGAGCCGGCCGGGCTGGTGGTGAAGCCCAGTCCCTCGTTGAGGAACTCCTTGAACTCGTAGACCTGGCCGGAGATGAAGATCGAGCCCAGCAGGGCGGTCACGAGCAGCCAGGCCCGCAGGGCCCGGTCGTCGCCCCGGGAGATGGCCGAGACGGCGAGCACCATGGTGAGCGAGCTCATCAGCAGCACGAACGACGAGATCGACGTGAAGGCGATGTCGTAGAGCTCGTGGGGGACGGGCCCGTCGGCGGCACGGTCCTTGTAGAGCAGGAACGTGGAGATGAGGCCGCCGAAGAGGAGGCACTCCGAGCCGAGGAAGGCCCACATGGCCACCTTCTCGTTGGAGATGCCGGTGGCGGTGACGTGGGTGTGGTCGTGGGTGGCCGCGCCCGGGTGGGCGCCGACCGCGGTGGTGTCGGCCAGGTCAGTCAACGAGTGCAGCCTCCTCGGTGGCCACGGCTTCGCCGCTGGCGTCGGATGGTTCGTCGTGGTCGGCGGGGTGGTCGTCGTGGCCGGCGTCGGGATCGGTGGCGGGCTCCATGATCCAGCCGTAGATCGCCGCCACCACGCAGATGCCGCCGAGGACGCAGAACCAGAGGTTGTAGATCAGGCCGTACGCGATCCACGGCATGCCGAAGGCCATGACGATGGGCCAGTACGACGGGGACGGCAGGTGGACCCCGCGCCCGTCGCCCTTCTGGACCACGTCCTCGGTGGCGGCGATGCGCACGAGCCGGCCCTCCTCGTCCTCGCCGTACTTGCGGTGCCAGAACTCGTCGAGGTGCGACACCGTGGGGATCACGTCGAAGTTGTGGGCCGGGGTGGGGCTCGGCACCATCCACTCCAGGCTCCGGGCGTCCCACGGATCGGCGGGCACCGAGAGCTGCTCCTTCTTGGCCTTCCGGTAGCTCAGGAAGATGTTGGCGAAGAAGATCAGCATCGACGTGGCGATGATGAACGTGCCCACCGTGGAGACGAAGTTCCAGAAGTTGAACCCGTAGCCGTCGCGGTAGGTGTAGGTGCGGCGCGGCATGCCCTGCAGGCCGAGGATGTGCATCGGCCCGAAGGTGAGGTTGAAGCCGACCAGCAGGATCCAGAAGTTGATCTTGCCGAGGCGCTCGCCCAGGCGGTAGCCGAACACCTTCGGCCACCAGAAGTACCAGCCGGCGATGAACCCGTTGAGGCCGCCGCCGAACATCACGTAGTGGAAGTGGGCGACGATGTAGTAGGTGTCGGTCTGCTGGGTGTCGGCCGGGGCCAAGGCGTGGGTGACGCCCGAGAGGCCACCGATGGTGAACATGGTCACCAGGCCGATGGAGTACAGCATCGGGGCGTCGAAGGTGAGCTTGCCGCCCCACATGGTGGCCATCCAGTTCAGGACCTTCACGCCCGTGGGCACGGCGATGAACATGGTGGAGATCGAGAAGGCGGCCACCGAGATGGGACCGACGCCCGAGGCGAACATGTGGTGGGCCCACACGCCCCAGCCCATGAAGCCGATGGCGATGCCCGAGAACACCATGAACGGGTAGCCGAAGATCGGCTTGCGGGCGAACACCGGGATCACCTCGGACACGATGCCGAAGGTGGGGAGGATCAGGATGTAGACCTCCGGGTGACCGAAGATCCAGAAGAGGTGCTCCCACAGGAGCGGGTCGGCGCCCATCTGCGTGTTGAAGAACTGGGCGTCGAAGAGCCGGTCGAACATCAGCAGGAACTGGGCGGCGGTGAGCACCGGCACCGCGAACAGCAGCAGGAACTGCACCACCAGGCTCATCCAGGTGAACACCGGCATCTTCATCAGGGTCATGCCGGGCGCCCGCATGTTGAGCACCGTGGTGATCAGGTTGACCGCGCCCACCAGCGAGGCGATGCCGGCGATGAGCAGGCCAAGGTTCCAGAAGTCGATGCCGTGGGTGGGCGAGAACCGCACGCCGTTGTTGGGGGCGTAGTTGAACCAGCCGCCGTCGGCGCCGCCGCCGAGGAGCCACGCCGAGTTGAGGACCAGGCCGCCGGCGAGGAACACCCAGAACGAGAGCGCGTTGAGCCGGGGGAAGGCCACGTCTCGGGCGCCGATCTGCAGCGGCATGAGGTAGTTCATGAACGCGGCACCGAGCGGCATGATCACCAGGAAGATCATGGTGGTGCCGTGCATCGTGTACACCTGGTTGTACAGGTCGGCGCTCAGCAGCTTGCCGTCGGGGGTGGCGAGCTGGAGGCGGATCAGCATGGCCTCGATGCCGCCGATCACGAAGAACACGAGCGCGGCGGCGCCGTACATGATGCCGATGCGCTTGTGGTCGACCGTGGTCACCCAGCTGCGCCAGCCCTTGGCCTCGCCGGGCCGGGCGAACACGCCCATGGGCCGGGTGGTGAGCTCACCACCGGATCCCAGGGCGAGGGGTCCATCTGCGAGGGACATGGCTCGCTCCTACTTCAGCGTCGTGAGGAAGGCGACCAGATCGTCGATCTGGTCTTCGGTCAGGTTGAAGTTGGGCATGCCCCGACTGTCGGGCGAGGGCACGTCTCCGGGCTTCATGGCCTTCTCGGCCGGCGGGTTGCGCAGCCAGGCCTCGAGGGCGTTGCGGTTGAGGCACTTCTCGAGGCCGCTCTCGGTCTGGGCCCAGTCCTGGCCGAGCGCCTTGCACTCGTCGGTGGGCTTGCGCAGGTCGAACTTGGCCCCGGCGAAGGTGGTGCGGCTCATGAAGTGGAGCAGGTTCGGCACGGCGCCGGCCACCTGGTTCACCGGCGGTGTGTACTCGTAGACCTTGGTGGCCGCCGCCGGGTCGCCCGGCGAGGAGTTCGGGTCGGTCATCCCGGTGAGGCGGTGGCACGAGGTGCACTGGCCCGCGAAGGCGGCCCAGCCCCGCTGGGCGGCCTCCTCGGTGGGGTTCACGAAGCCGGTGAGCTGGTGCTCGGTCCAGGCGTCGAACCCGGCCCGGTCGAGCGCCACCACCTTGATGCGCATCTCGGCGTGGGAGAGCCCGCAGAACTCGGTGCACTGGCCGATGTACTCGCCGGGCTTGTCGGCGTTGATGGTGAGCGGGTGCGTGCGGCCCGGCACGGCGTCCTTCTTGCCGTTGAGGGCGGGCGCCCACCACGAGTGGATGACGTCTCGGGACTTGATGTGCAGCGAGATGTCCTCGCCGGCGGGGATCACGAGGTCGTTGGCGGTGATGATCTCGTCGTAGTTGCCGTCGCCGTTGAGGTCGTAGCGGTACTCCCACCACCACTGCTGGCCGTAGATCTCCACCTGCAGGGACTGGGGATCGGGCTTGCGGGCCAGGTCGAAGATGGTGACCACGGTGAAGATGCCGATCACGGCGAGCACCAGGGCCGGGAGGATCGTCCAGCCGATCTCGAGCTTGAAGTTGCCGTGGATCTGCTCGGGGAACTCGTCGGCGCCCTCGGTGCCGGGGCGGGCCCGGAACTTGAGCGACACGAACAGGGCGCCGCCGAGGATCAG
>JAHBSN010000094.1 GCA_019639095.1 Actinomycetota bacterium | reverse complement strand
ACGGCACCGGCGATGGACCGGCTCGCGTACCGGGTGCGGAACGCTCCCGATGCGGGGTCGAAGCGGTGGCGGGGTGCAGCGAACCCCTCCCACGTCCACGAGGTGGGCGGCTCGGCGTCGATCCGCCAGAACTCGGTGCCGACGGGAAGACGGCGGCTGCGCAGACCGGTGGGCCGAGCCGCCGGGAACGCGTCCCGGTACACGTGGGTCGGTCAGGCGCCGAGCGACGCGAGGATCGACCACGCCGTGGGACTGCGGCGGGGGTCGTCGAGCGAGTCGGCGATGCTGCGGCCATCGAGCTCGGTCCGTTCGAGGCGCATCACGCGGTCAGCAGCCAGGGCGTCGGTGGTGAAGCGCCCGAGGGAGGCCAGCACGTCGTCGAGCCGTGGGCGACGCTCCCCGCCGCTGAACTGCCAGCGGGGGAACCAGGTGGCGTTGCCGATCTGGCGCCCGACCAACTTCCCCCGGCTGCGCAGGCGGTGCACCGCCTGCGGGGTGCCCAGGCCGAGCAGGCGCTGCACGTCGGCCGTGGCGAGCGCGTCGGCCAGGAACTCCCGTCGAGCATCGTCTCGGCGCTGTCGGTTCACGGCCGAAGCAGCGGTCCGGCTGAACGAACCGGCCGGCGCCGTGGGTGCCTCGACCAGCTCCCGCAGGGCACCGGCGAACCGTGGGTCGGCCGCGGCACGACGCCGAGCGCGCCGGGCTACGGCGTCGACCTCGATCGTGGCGGTGCTCGGTGCGGCCATGCGGTCAGGCTACCCGTGCCGACCTATCGAAACAATCGAAACACCGCACACGCCGAACGTCACGCGCGAAACCGACGCGAACGCGGCTCTGGTACCGCACATTCGCCTTGTGCGCCCCCCGAACGTCGCGGGCCTGATCGCCGCGAACGGTCGCTGGACACATCACATTCACCGAGTACGGCCCACCGAACCTCACGCGCGAAACCGACGCGAACGCGGCTCCGGTACCGCACATTCGCCGGGGGGTGGGTCAGGGGTGGCGGGAGGTGGGGTCCACGGGGGGGCGGGTGTTGGTGTCGGACCAGCCGATGCCGCTCGGGGCGTCGTCGGGGAGGCGGGCGGTGAGCGCGGCCTCGGGCGACGGGGCCACGTCGAGGGCGTGGAACCGGATGGCGTGGCCGCAGTGGTCGCACACGCGGTGGCGGAGGCGGTCCCGGCGCCGGCGGCCGGCCACGCCCAACGTCACGCCCGGGTGGAGCCCCGCCGCGTCGACCGGAGCGCGTCCGCCGCAGTCCTGGCAGTCCGAACAGGACCGGTGCGCCTTCCCACCCATGCCTTCCTCCTGAGGGCCGAGCCCGCCCCGGCGACGTCCCCAGGTTAGGCGAGACGCCCGGGCCCTGGGCCTCGGCCCCGCCGTAGTAGGCCATTCGCACCCCTCGCCGGCCCGCCGGCCATCGCCTCGCCTCCCGAGACCCGCAGGACCCATGACCGAACGCCCCAGCCAGACCGCCCCGCCTCCGGCCCTGCCGGCCGCCACCGTGGCGATCCTGCGCGACGGGCCGGCCGGGGTGGAGGTGCTGCTCGTGCGCCGCAACACCCAGCTCGTGTTCGCCGGTGGCAACTGGGTGTTCCCCGGCGGCCGGGTGGACGACGTCGACCGCGTCGGCCTGGCCACCGACGACCACCTCACCGCCGCCCGCATCGCCGGGGCGCGCGAGGTGGCCGAGGAGACCGGTGTGGCCGTCGACCCCGACCGGCTGGTCTGGTTCTCCCACTGGACCCCGCCGCCCACCGCGGCCCGGCGCTACGCCACGTTCTTCTTCGCCACCGCCGCCCCCGATCCGGGCGTGGGCGTGGTGGTCGACGGCTCCGAGATCCACGACTGGGGCTGGATGACGGCGAGCGATGCGCTGGCCCGGCGAGACCGGGGCGAGATCGCCCTGCGCCCGCCCACCTGGATCACGCTGCACCAGCTCAGCTCGTTCGCCAGCACCGCCGACGCCCTCGCCGGGCTCGCCACGTCCGAGCCCGAGCACTTCGAGACCCGCCTGGCCGAGGAGGCGTCGGTGCCCGTGGCCCTGTACCACGGCGACGCCGGGTACGAGGCGGGCGACGGCGAGGTCCCCGGCCCCCGCCACCGCCTCCGCATGACCCCCGACCGCTGGACCTACCAGCGCGACTGACCCCCTCGACCGGCACCGGATCGGTTGACAGCCTCCGGCCCGACCGGTAGCCACGGGGCCGATCGAACTGGGGGGATCGAGATGCGACGTGGTGGATGGCTCGTGGTGGCCCTCGTGCTGGTGTCGGCCCTGGTGGCCTGCGACCGGTACCGGCCGCCAACCGACTGCACCAACTGGCGGTACGGCCCGAAGGACGAGCCGGTTCCCGGGGTGCTGCCTACCGAGTACCCGCGCACCGAGAGCGGCTGGAAGCTCGGGTCGCTGCGCGACGACGACCCCGCGATCCGCAACTCGATCCAGAACCAGTGCGGCCAGATCGGCGCCGCCGTGGACCTGGCGTGGGGCGTCACCAAGGGCCGCGACGACGTGCTCATCGCCGTGCTCGACTCCGGCATCAAGTGGCGCGACGCCGGCTCCATGGCCGACCTGGCGCACAACGCCTACATCAACGTGGGCGAGGCCCGGCCGGCCGGCGCCCCCGCTGACGGCGACGCCAACGGCGACGGCCGCTTCGACATCTCCGACTTCGGCCCCATCCCCGACCGCAACGGCAACGGCGTGGCCGACCCCGAGGACCTGATCCTCGACCCCGCGTTCAGCGACGGCGTGGACGACGACGGCAACGGCTACGTCGACGACATCTCGGGCTGGGACTTCCTCTACGGCGACAACAACCCGTTGGACACGGTCGACTACGGCCACGGCACCGGCGAGGCCAAGGACTCCACGGCCGACGACAACGGCCAGCGCGACGTCGGCTCGTGCCCCGACTGCCGGTTCGTGCCGGTGCGCGTCGGCGACTCGTTCGTGACCGACGGAGGCCGGTTCGCCGCCGGCACCCTGCTCGCCCTGGACTCGGGGGCCGACATCGTGCAGGAGGCGCTCGGCGTCACCAGCAACCCGCGCCAGGCCCAGCAGGCCATCGACGCCGCCTACGAGCGCGGCGTGCTCGTGGTGGCCTCCATGGCCGACGAGGAGAGCAAGCACGCCAACCTGCCGGCCGCCCTCGAGCACACCATGCCGGTGAACTCGGTGACCCAGCGCAAGCACCTCCTCGGTGGCCAGGACGGCTGGATGGCCCTCAACGGCTGCACCAACTGGGGCCCGATCACGTGGGTGTCGATGCCGTCGTCGAGCTGCTCGTCGGAGGCCACCGGCCTCAGCTCGGGCATCGCCGGGCTCATCGAGAGCGCAGCCCGAGACGCCGGGATCGCCCGGAACCTGGCCAACCCGGCCGGGCCCGGCGGCAACGTGCTGAGCGCCAACGAGCTCAAGCAGCTCTTCGCCGCCAACGCCGACGACATCGACTTCGGCACGCCCACGGCCACCGACCCGGCCAACAACTACGCCCGCAAGTGCGCCAGCTGCATCGACTTCTTCCCCACCGAGAGCTTCCCGAGCCGCAAGGGCTGGGACCAGGTGCACGGGTTCGGCCGCGTCAACGCCTACGAGGCGGTCCGCCTGGTGAAGGCCAAGCGCATCCCGCCCGAGGCCGACATCACCTCGCCGCTGTGGTTCGACGTGCGCGGCACCAGCGGCTCGGTGGCCGTCACCGGCCGGGTGGCCGCCCGCTTCGCCGACAGCTACGGCTACCGGGTCGAGTGGGCACCGGGCGCCAGCCCGCCCGCCTACCCGGCCACCGACACGTGGCACGTGGCGGCCACGCAGTCGGGGCTGCGCTCGCCCCGCTCGGGCACCCTCGCCACGCTCGACCTCGCCCAGCTCGCCGCCGCGCTGCCCGGCGGGGGCACCGGCGTGCCCGTCGACGCCAACGGCAAGCCCGACGAGGACCGGTACGCGGTGCGGATCCGCATCGTGGTCACCGGCAAGGGCGGCACCGCCGACGGCCTCGAGGGCGTCCACCAGAAGCAGATCTACGTCCACGACGACCCCGACCTCGTGGCCGGCTACCCCAAGCGCATCGCCGGCCTGTCGGCGTCGAGCCCGGTGTTCGCCGACCTCGACGGACGCGGCGGCCAGGAGCTGATCGTGGCGTCGTCGGACGGCGAGGTCCACGCCTACACCGCGAGCGGCGGCGAGCTGCCCGGATGGCCGGTGCGCACGGCGGTCTCGCCCTGGTGGCCGAGCGGGTCCCCCACGGCCCGGGCGGCAGGCATCGCGCCGGTGCGCTCGGCGGTGATGGTGGGCGCGCCCGCCATCGGCGACCTGGACGGCAACGGGTCCGAGGACGTGGTGGTCACCGACCTCGACGGGAACGTGTGGGCGTGGAACGCGTCGGGGGCGCGCCTGCCCGGGTTCGGCGGCGCCGGCCTCGGCGGCGGCGCCAGCCCGGCCCACATCGACCCGGCGTACTCGCGCGACGACCCGGCCGCCCAGGACGAGCGCAATCGCACCAAGCCCGGCTTCTACTCGAGCCCGGCCCTCGGCCAGCTCGACGACGACCCCGAGCTGGAGATCGTGGCCGCCGCCCTGGACCGCCACGTGTACGCGTTCGACCACGACGGCACGCCGGTGGACGGCTGGCCGGTGATGCTGGTGGACCCGGCCAAGGTGGCCGCCGTCGACCCCACGTCCCACAAGGTCACGTTCTCGGACCCGAACACCCAGCCCGGCGGCGAGCTCGTGGCCACCCCGGCGCTGCACGACTTCGACGGCGATGGTCGCGACGAGGTGGTCATCGGCAGCCAGGAGGAGTACGAGGAGCCCCTCAACGCCGGCGACAGCACCGTGCAGGGGCTGATCGCCCAGCAGGGCGACGTGGGCAACTCCCGGCTCTACGTGCTGTCGCCCGACGGCACGAACGCCGAGAACCCCGACCGCAGCGCCGCCCACCCCGATGACCAGGCCTACCTGCCGGGCTGGCCCACCAAGCTGGGCATGATCCTGCTCGACGTGCTGCCGGTGATCGGCAACGGCGTCACCACGCAGGTGGCCATCGGCGACGTGAAGCCGAGCAGCCCCGGCATGGAGATCGTGGCCACCTCCGCCGCCGGTCCCGTCTACGTGTTCCGCGCCGACGGCACCAGCGCCTACGGCACCGGCACGGGCGGACTCGACAACCCGGCGCTCTGGGCCGGCGGGCTCGGCGGCGAGCAGAACGGCCGCTACGGGGCCAATCGCTCCTCCACCGACCTCATCGTGACCGCGTCGGCGTTCTCGGGTCCCGCCGTGGGCAAGCTCGACGCCGACGGCACGGCGGACTTCACCGCCCCCACCGCCGGGTTCACCCGCCTGATCGACCTGTCGGCCACCGAGTCGCAGTCGCCGAGCGACGACCAGGTGCTGGCGTGGAAGGGCGGCGACACGGGCAGCGCGCTCCCCGGGTTCCCGCAGGTCACCGCCGACATCGGCTTCTTCGTGTCGCCGGCCATCGCCGACCTCGACGGCGACGGCCGCAACGAGACCATCACCGGCAACGGGCTGGCGGTGCTCTCCGCGCACGAGGCCGACGGCTCGCGCCCCGCCGGCTGGCCCAAGCTCCAGGGCGAGTGGGTGGTGGGCACGCCGGGCCTGGGTGACTGGGACGGCGACGGCCTCGCCGAGATCGCCCACGTGCGGCGCGACGGCGTGTTGCTCGTGTGGCGCACGCGCCAACCGGCGTCCACGCTCACCGAGTGGCCGCGCTTCGGCGGCAACGACCGCAACACCGGCGTCACCGGGGGCGGCTGAACAGCTCGATCCCGCCCTCGGCGAACGCGTCGCCCCACTCGGGGGTGGCCAGCGTGAAGGTGAGCCCGGCGGCCGCGTCGGTGCGCGCCGCCACGGCCCCCACGATCCGGCCCATGGCGGCGGGCACCGCCTCGGCGAAGTCGGAACCCGGCGCGAACTGCACCACGACCGAGCGGGGGTCGCCGCCGGTCCCCTGGTCCACCACGAACAGCGCCGCGCGCACCACGTCGGGCTCGGTCGCCACCGCGGCGCGCACGGCGTCGGCCACCTCCTCGGGCAGCGGCTCGGACGGCGTGGCGACGAGGACCTGTCCGGCGCCGGCGCCACCGGCGGGTCCGGCCCCCGGTGCCACCCCCGGCACCGAGCCCTCGGCCAACGCCGCCACCTCCTGCGGCTCGAGGACGAGCTCGCCGGGCGAGCCGAGGTCGACGCCCACCTTGCCCTCCGGGTCGGCGGCGGCGATGCGCAGCAGCTCGAGCGCCGGCTTGGGGGTGCAGACCACGCCGTCGGGCTGCCAGGCCAGCGCGGCATCGAGTCCGGTGAAGGTCGGGACCACGGCATGGCCGCCGCCGTCTTCGGCCATCACCATCGAGACGACGTCGAGCGCCACGACCTCGCCGGTACCCGGTTCGGCGGGCGCGTCGGGGGTGACGAGGAGCAGCTCGGCGTCGAGCAGGGCGACGAGGGCGGCGCCGCGGCCCTCCGGGGTCGGGTCGGCGGCCTGGGCCGCGAGCATCGAGCGGAGCACCTCGTTGCCCGGCGAGGAAGCGGGATCGAGATCGGACGGGTCGGTCACGCCGGCGGACGGTACCGTTCGGGCCATGACGGAACCGGCGGTTCGCGTGGTGGGACTCGACCACATCGTGCTCGACGTGGCCGACGTGGAGCGCTCGCTGGCGTTCTACGTGGGCGAGCTGGGGCTCGAGCCCGAGCGGGTCGACGAGTGGCGACGGGGCGAGGCGTTCTTCCCGTCGGTGCGCATCGACGCCACCACGATCATCGACCTCTTCCCCACCGCGCCCACCGGTCGCAACGTCGACCACCTGTGCGTGGTGGTGGAACCCGTGGACCTGCAGGCGCTCAAGGACAGCGGCCGCTTCACGGTGACCGACGGTCCCGACCAGCGCTGGGGCGCCCAGGGGAACGGGACGTCGCTCTACATCCTCGATCCCGACGGCAACACCGTGGAGCTCCGCCACTACTGAGCAGCCGGCGCCCGCGGCCGCCGGCGAGGAATCCGAGGAATCCGCGTCGAGCTGTCGATCTCGTCGATCTCCGTTTGTCCCTACGGTGACCAACACCCACTCGGAGGACGAGATGAACTACCTGATCCTGATCTACCAAGGCACCACCCCCACCCCGCCGTCGCCCGAGTGGGACGCCCTGCCCGAGGAGCAGAAGCAGGCCGTGTACGCCGGCTACCAGGCCGTGAACGCCACGCCTGGCGTGACCCCCGGCCAGCAGATGGCCGGCCCGGCCACCGCCACCACCGTGCAGGTGGCCGACGGCAAGGCCCTGGTGACCGACGGCCCGTTCGTGGAGATGAAGGAGGCCGTGGGCGGCTACTTCTTCCTGGAGGCCGACGACCTCGACGCCGCCATCGAGGTGGCCTCGAAGGTGCCGGCGGCGGCGCTCGGCGGTGCGGTGGAGATCCGCCCGCTGGTGCAGTGGGGGTAGACGCCCCCGTCGATCGGGCGTTCCGCGACCACTGGGGTCGCGTGCTCGCCGCCCTGGTGGGCCACCTCGGCGACTTCGACCTCGCCGAGGAGGCCACCCAGGAGGCCTTCGCCATCGCCGCCGCCCGCTGGCCCGTCGATGGCGTGCCCGACAACCCCGGCGGGTGGCTGCTCGTGACCGCCCGCAACCGGGCCTACAACCGGATCCGCCGCACGCGGACCCTGGCCGAGAAGACCCGCCTGCTCGAGGCGGCCGCCACCGCGGAGGAGGCGCCGATGGAACCCGCCACGTTCCCCGACGAGCGCCTCGAGCTGATCTTCACCTGCTGCCACCCGGCGCTGGCCACCGACCTGCAGGTGGCGCTCACCCTGCGGAGCCTGGGCGGGCTCGGCACCGACGAGATCGCCCGGGCGTTCCTGGTGAAGGAGGCCACCATGGCCCAGCGCCTGGTGCGGGCCAAGCACAAGATCCGCGCCGCCGGCATCCCGTTCAAGGTGCCCGACCCCGAGCACCTGCCCGAGCGCCTCGCCGCCGTGCTCGCGGTGGTGTACCTGATCTTCAACGCCGGCTACGGCGGACGCGACGCCCTCGCCGGCGAGGCGATCTGGCTCGCCCGGGCGCTCACCGACCTGCTGCCCGACGAGCCCGAGGTGCACGGCCTGCTCGCCATGGTCCTGTTGCTCGACGCCCGCCGAGACGCCCGCACGGCCGACGGCGAGCTCGTGCTGCTGGCCGACCAGGACCCGGCCCGGTGGGACGCCGACGAGATCGCCGCCGGGCGTCGCTCGCTCGACCGGGCGCTCGCCCTCGGCGGACGCGGGCCCTACGTGGTGCAGGCGGCGATCGCCTCGCTCCACGCGGCGTCGCCGCCCGACTGGCCCCAGATCGCCGCGCTCCACGGCGAGCTGGCCCGGCTCACCGGGTCGCCGGTGGTGGAGCTCAACCGGGCCATCGCCGTGGCCGAGGCACAGGGCCCCGAGGCCGGCCTGGCCCTCGTCGACCAGCTCGAGCTCGACGCCTTCCACTACTTCCACGCGGCACGCGCCGACCTGCTGGCGCGGGCCGGCCGCACCGCCCAGGCCGACGCCGCCTACGGCCGAGCGCTCGACCTGGTGCACGACGACGCCGAGCGCCGCCTGCTCGAGCGGCGGCGTGCCGCGCTGCCCCCGGCATGATCGCGAGGGCGAGGTCGGCGGTCGCCCACTAGGGTCCTGTCATGCAACTCACCCCGCGCTACGACGCCCCGCCGGTGGCCCGCTTCGTCGACCCGCCGACCGACCTGGCCGTGCCGCTCGGCCGCCAGCGCCGCCGCCTCGGTCACCTGCTCGACGGGCTCGACGCCGACCAGTGGGCCACCCCGAGCCGCTGCGAGGGCTGGACCGTGCGCGACGTGATCGCCCACCTCGTGGGGGCCGACCGCTTCTGGGCGGTGTCGGCGCGCGCTGGCCTGGCCGGCGAGCCCACCCGCTACCTCGTGGGCTTCGACCCGGTGGCCACCCCGGCCGCCATGGTGGCGGGCACCAGCGAGCAGGCCCCGGCCGAGGTCCTGGCCGACTACCACCGGGCCTGCGACGACCTGCTGGACGCCCTCGCCGACCTCGAGCCCGAGCAGTGGCAGCTCATCGCCGAGGGCCCGCCCGGCCACCTCCAGATGCAGGGGATCGTCCGCCACGCCCTCTGGGACGGCTGGATCCACGAGCGCGACGTCGCCCTCCCGCTCGGCGTCACGCCGGACCAGGAGGCCGACGAGCTCGCCGCCGTGCTCGAGTACGCCATCGCCCTCGGCCCCGGCCTCCAGGCCACCCTCGGCTCGGAGCGCACCGGCACCCTGGCCGCCGTGGCCGACGAGCTCGACGACGCGGTGGTGGTGGAGATCGGGCCGACGGTGACCATCGGCCGCCGCCCCACACCCGACGGCACACCCACGCTCCGCGGGGGCGCGGTGGACCTCATCGAGGGCCTCAGCCTGCGGGCCCCGTTCGCGCCCGACCTGGCCGACGAGGACCGCTGGATGGTGGAGGGCCTGGCCGTGGCGTTCGACCAGGCCCCGCCGACCTAGCTCAGGGCGTCGGCGCCGGGTCGAAGCGGACGCACTGCGTGGTGCCCGGCGCCACCGGCGGGGTGGAGCCCGGGTCGATCACCGGGGTGCCGGTGGCGGCGAGCGTGTCGATGAAGTTCCGACCGATGGCGGGGTAGTTCGACGCCCCGAAGTGCCCCGCGTCCACCACCACCATCGCCCCGGTGCGGGTACCGCCCGCCAGGTTCTGGGTGACCGGGGCGTTCACCGTGGCCGGCTCGAACGGGGAGCTCACCGTGATGGGCAAGATCGGCCCGAACAGCGGCTGGCGGTAGTTCGGCGTCACCACCGGCACGCCCATGGCGGTGGCCAGGGTGACCGCCGTCTCGATCGAGGTGCAGCCGTCGCGCAGGCCGGCGTACAGCACCACGTCGTTGGTGATGGCCGCGCCGTAGTTGGTGGCGTCGCCCGCCTCGGCGAAGGTCTGAAGAACCTGCGGGTACGGGTGGAACATGTCGAGCTCGCCCGGCGCGGCGCCGAGCAGGCCGTCCACCAACGCCCGCACGTCGGCCCGGTGCACGATCGAGTGGTACAGCCCGCCGCCGCCGGCCGACAGGAACCCGCCGTCCACCGTGGGGTCCTCAGCCAGGGTGAGCGGCAGGCTCGTGGCGCCCTGGCTGTGGCCGGCCATGACCACCTTGCTGGCATCGAGGCTGGTGGCGGTACCGCCGGCCTCGCCCGGCGCCAGCGCCAGGTTCTGGGCGATGCGCTTCAGGTAGAGCACGTCGGCGGCCTGCTGGAGGATGTTCGTCCGCCCCGCCAGCGGGTTCAGGTAGTTGAAGAACTGCAGCTCGGGGGTGTTGAACGGCGCCGGAGCCGACACCAGCCGGTCGCCCGAGTACAGCGGCGCGATGGAGAGGATGGCGTAGGGCGGGGTCGGGCCCAGCTGCGAGATCGGCGTGGCCTTGGCCGACCCCCCGGTGCCGTTGACCCACAGCAGGATCGGCCAGCCGTTCGCCGGCGAGGGGCCGCACGGGATGGCCATGTCGAGCAGCACGCCGGTGCCGCTCGACCCCATCTCCACGCCCTGCTGCACGGCCTTGCCGTCCCCGCCGACCACGATGCCGCCGCCCTCGTTGAGGAACGGCCGGGTGCCCTCCTGCCACTTGGGCAGGGCGAGGCGACCGGTGGTGTGCGACTGCCCGCCCTCGGGGCACGGGCCCGTGTCGGGGGTGCGGCTCAGCACCGTGGGAGTGGGGAGCGCGGCCACCGCGGCGGCCAGCGCGTCCATCTCGAAGGTGGGGTCCTGGGTGGTGAAGGCGCTGAACGCGATCAGGTCGCTCGGGTGCCACAGCGTGCGGGCCCGCACGGCGGCGATCACGTCGTCGCGGTCCTGGCGCAGCTGGGTCCACGTGGCCGGGGCCACGCCGCCGGGCGCCGAGCCGTCGAGGGCGGCGATCAGCGGCGACGGGGCGAGCCGGTCGCCCGAGGTGTCGCGGATCCCGTCGAACAGCGCCACGCCGTAGCGGGTGGAGGGACGGAGCGGGTGGCCGGGGTACGGCAGCAGCGTGATCAGGTTGCTCGGGCGCAAGGCGGTGCCCGTGGCCTTCACGTCCACCAGGATCGGCACGAGGCCCGAGCCCGGGTGGTCGAGGTCGATCAGCATCGCCGAGGCCCGGCGGCGCACCGAGTTGGGTGCCCACAGCGGCAGCGTGACCGGATCGATCTCGCCCGTGGCCCGGAGGAACACGCCGCTGTTGGTGCCGAAGCCCTTGGTGGCGGCCTCGCCCCGCCCGATCACGATGTCGGCCAGGGCGATCGTGGACCGGCCCGGGAACCCGGTGAGGTCGAGCGAGCCGTCGGGCTTGCGGCGGGTGTCCGACGGCCAGGGCGCCTGGAAGAACCCGCCGGCCAGCGTCGGGTCCATGGAGATGGTGGTGGTGCCCACGTCGGGCTCGCAGCCGAACGACTCGCAGGTGGCGTCGGCCGCCTCGGCCCGCCGGGCCGCCGCGGTGGTGGGGTCGCCGTCGGCGTCGGCGGCGTCGGCCTGGTCGAGCAGGTCGTTGATGTGCACCCGCGCCGCCACCGCGCCCGGCGTGGTGTCGTCGGACGGGTCGAACAGGCAGCCCGTGACCGACACCAGCAGCACCAGGGCCAGCACGACGTGCCGGCCGATCCTCGTTCGGGACATGTCCCACCCCTCTGTTTCGTCCGGTCGCCCGCCGTCCGGCCCCGCCGACGCTACCGCGCCCCCGCCGGAGCGACCCGGTAGCCCGAGGCGTGTGCGCTCGTGCCGCTCTGGGCGGCGCCGCTACACGAGCCTCGGGTCGGCGGGGCGGCGGGGCCGGGACCGATCACCCGAGAGCGGCACGACGATCGGCGAGGAAGCGCTGTTCGGCGGGGTTGGTGGCCAGAGCGAGGGCGGCGTCGTAGGCGTCGGCGGCTTCGGCGGCGCGACCGAGGCGGACGAGCAGGTCGGCCCGGGTGGCGTGGAACAGGTGGTAGTCGGCGAGGTCGAGCTGGTCGACGGCGGCCAGTCCGGCCTCGGGACCCTCCACCTCCGCGAGCGCCACCGCCCGGTTCAGGGCCACGACCGGGGAGGGCACCCGGGCCAGGAGCTGGTCGTAGAGGACGAGGACCTGGCCCCAATCGGTGTCGGCCGCGGTGGGCGCGTCGCTGTGCACCGCGCTGATGGCGGCCTGGATCTGGTACGGCCCGGGCTGGTTGCGCCACAGGCACGCCCGCACGATGCCCTGGCCCTCGGCGATGAGGCCGGCGTCCCACCGGCCGCGGTCCTGGTCGGGCAGCAGCACGATCGACCCGTCGGTCGCGGTGCGGGCCGGGCGACGGCTCTCGTTGAGCAGCAGCAGGGCGAGCAGGCCCCACACCTCGGCCTCGTCGGGCATCGGCTCGGCGAGCAGGCGGGCCAGGCGGATGGCCTCGGCGCAGAGGTCGTCGCGCACCAGCCCGTCGCCCGAGGAGGCGGTGTAGCCCTCGTTGAA
>JAHBSN010000093.1 GCA_019639095.1 Actinomycetota bacterium | reverse complement strand
GGCGCTGGGCTGATGGTCGGTGATCTCGAGCGTCACCCATGCCCTGACGGGCTTCGTGCCTTCTGCGGACTTGTCCGCTCGGGGGGTGATGGCCTTGTCCCGACCGGAGTGACTGGTGATCGCCGCCACCGGCGCCGCCCCTGGACATCATACGGTCGACACCGATCCTGACGGCTACACCCGTCTCGTCGACATGGCTGATGGTCACACGGCTTGCGGGCCTGGTCGATCGAGGGCACCGTTGGCTACGGGGTCGGGCTGGTCCGCGACCAGCGCGAGCGAACCGTCCCGCCCGACGCAACGGCGCCAAGTGCGGCGAACTCATGACCACCCGACACCGGCTCAACTGCTCCGGCGACCGTCAACTCAGCCGCGTGCTGCACGCCATCGGGTCGTGCAGGCTCCGCTACGACCCCGACATCCGGGTCGACGCCGAGCGACGACCCACCGACGAGGCTCCCGGCCGGCGCCGGGAGCCTCTCGCTCGGACCTCGGGCGGGCCCGGGGTTCAGGACTGGGCTGCGGCCCGGCGCCGGGCGGCGAGGACGAGCGCACCGCCGAGCAGCAGGAGGGTGGACCCGAACGCGGACTCGGCCCACAGATTGCCACCCGTTCGAGCCAGCTCTCCCCCGTTAACACCACCAGGACCGACACCGCCACCGTCGAGGCTGTCGCCTCCCACCCCGCCGGTCACCGTGGTGACCGTGGTGACCGTGGTGACGTCGGTCGGCACCTCCGTGGTGCTCGTGGACGAGCTGTCGGTGGGGGTGCTCGTGCTGGAGGACGTGCTCGACGTGTCGGTCGGCGTGCTCGTGGACGAGGTGTCCGTGGGGATGCTGGTCTCCGTGGGGGTGCTGGTGGACGAGGTGCTGCTGGTGGACGAGGTGCTGCTGGTGGACGAGGTGCTGCTGGTGGACGAGGTGCTGCTGCTGGACGAGGTGCTGGAGCTGGAGCTGGAGCTGGAGCTGGAGCTGGAGCTGGAGCTGGAGCTGGAGCTGGAGCTGGAGCTGCTGGAGCTGCTGGAGCTGGAGGTGGTGGTGCTCGTCACGGTGCCGCCGAAGGTGAGGTCCACGGCGTTGTTCGCCCCGGCGAGGCGGTTGTTCAGCTCGTCGGTGGCGAGCCAGCAGTTGGCGTCGCCGGAGGGGAACTGCGGAATCGCGAACTGGGGGTCGGCCAGCGTCAGCACGCCGCTGCCTTCGTCGAGGTGGCCGGTCAGGTCGAAGGCCACGTCGACGAAGCAACCCGGGCCCGTGAACTTGGTGTCGGTGGACGGATCGGGCGTGGCGCCGACCCGGTTGTAGACGGCGATGGCGAGCCGGGCGTTGAGCGCGAGCGCGATGTCGCGGTTCACGTCGATGGTGCCGATGGACGCCCCCTGCTGGGTGATCGACGCCCCCGCGTAGAACACCAGGTCGAAGGGTCCGATGAAGGTGTCGGTAAAGGTCGGGGTGAAGGTGGTGACGGCGTCCACCGCACCCGACTGATCGTCGATATTGAGCACGATGTGCACGTCGGGATCGTCCAGGACGGTCTGGTTCGGCCCGCTGTTGATCGTGATGGAACCCGAGGTGGTGTCGCCCGAGTAGCCCACGGTGCCCGCGCTGGCCGTGCCGCTCCCGAGCAGCATCGCCGCGGTGAGCAGCGCGATGGTGGTGGTGCAGGCCGCGACCACCTTGGTGAGCGGTGTGGTGGTCCTGAGCTTCGCGGTCAACGATCCGTCTCCTGTGGGCCTGTCCGATCGACGGCGAGGTCCCGCCGTGTCCCCTGCGCGCCGCACGGGCGCGGGCGAACCGTACCACCTCGGCCGGGTCCTCCCGGAACGAGGACGCCCAGCCGTGGCGCGCACCCCGTTCAACTGGCTTCCGTCCCTTCCAGGCCACGGCGGTCAGCCTCGGGGTTCATCGCTTCGCCCTCCGAGGTGTGGTAGAGACGCCAACTTGGCGCGTGGGGGTAGCCGCGTTACGATCTTCCTTCGGCCCTGAAGGCCGTCGCGCCCTCGGCGCGCCGCCACGGTGGCCGGCACCAGCTGGTTCGATCAGGAGATTTCCGCTGCCCAAGCCCAAAGAAGACGCCATCGTCCTCGAAGGCACCGTGCTCGAGGCGCAGAAGAACGCGATGTTCCGCGTGGAGCTGCAGAACGGGCACGAGGTGCTGGCGCACATCTCGGGGAAGATGCGCATGCACTACATCCGGATCCTCCCCGGCGATCGGGTGCAGGTCGAGCTCACGCCCTACGACCTGTCCCGCGGCCGGATCACGTACCGCTACAAGTAGCCGGCGCCCCCCGAGCGACGGTCGACCACCAACCTGAGGCATCGATGAAGGTCAAACCCAGCGTCAAACCCATCTGTGAGCACTGCAAGGTGATCCGCCGCCACGGCCGGGTCCAGGTCATCTGCTCCTCCAACCCGCGGCACAAGCAGAGGCAGGGCTAGTCCATGGCACGCATTTCCGGCGTCGACATCCCGCGCGAGAAGCGCCTCGTCATCTCCCTCACCTACGTGTTCGGCGTCGGCCGCAGCACGGCCGAGCAGATCTGCGCGGCCACGGGGATCGACGAGAGCACCCGCACCCGTGATCTCACCGACGAGGAGATCAACAAGATCCGCGCCTACATCGACCAGAACGTCAAGGTCGAGGGCGATCTCAAGCGCGAGGTCCAGCAGGACATCAAGCGCAAGATGGAGATCGGCTCCTACCAGGGCATCCGCCACCGCAAGGGCCTGCCCGTGCACGGCCAGCGCACCCACACCAACGCCCGGACCCGCAAGGGCCCGAAGAAGACCGTCGCCGGGAAGAAGAAGGTTCGCAAGTAATGGCCAAGCCCAAGCCCGGGGGCCGTCGCCCCCGCAAGAAGGAGCGCAAGAACGTCACCTACGGCGTGGCGCACATCAAGAGCTCCTTCAACAACACGATCGTGTCGATCACCGACCAGGAGGGCAACGTGATCTCCTGGGCCTCCGCCGGCAACGTCGGGTTCAAGGGTTCGCGCAAGAGCACGCCCTTCGCCGCCCAGATGGCCGCCGAGCAGGCCGCCCGCCGGGCCATGGAGCACGGCGTGCGCAAGGTCGACGTGCTGGTGAAGGGCCCCGGGTCGGGGCGCGAGACCGCCATCCGGTCCATCCAGAACACGGGGATCGAGGTCACGGGCATCAAGGACGTGACCCCCATGCCCCACAACGGCTGCCGCCCCCCCAAGCGGCGTCGGATCTGACGCGGGGAAGGATTCATGGCTCGTTACACCGGTCCCAAGGTCAAGATCTCGCGCCGACTCGGCGTGAACATCTACGAGAACGAGAAGGGCTCGAAGGCGCTCAACAAGCGGCCCTACCCGCCTGGCGAGCACGGCCGCAGCCGTCGCCGCCAGCCCTCCGAGTACCTGCTCCAGCTGCAGGAGAAGCAGAAGGCCAAGTACATCTACGGCGTGCTCGAGCGGCAGTTCTCGAACCTCTACAAGGAGGCCAGCCGCTCCAAGGACGTCACCGGCGAGGCCCTGCTGCGCATGCTCGAGCAGCGGCTCGACAACATCGTGTTCCGCGCCGGCTGGGCGTCCACCCGCCCGCAGGCCCGCCAGTTCGTGAACCACGGCATGGTGAACGTCAACGGCAAGCGCGTCGACATCCCGAGCTACCGGGTCCGCAAGGGCGACGTGATCTCGCTGCGCGACAAGCCGCGGCAGATGATCGTGATCCGCCACAACCTCGACACCATCGACCGGCTCAAGCCGGCGTGGCTCGAGGTGGGCGACGGCGGCTTCCAGGTCACCGTCAACGAGCTGCCCACCCGCGCGCAGATCGACGTGCCCGTGCGAGAGCAGCTCATCGTCGAGCTGTACTCCAAGTAATCCGCCCCACCGAACGTTTCTGAGGAAGGCTTCACATGCTGGTCATTCAGCGCCCCACGGTCGAGCCCGTCGGTGAGGAAGAGAGCAACCGCCAGCGGTTCTCCATCAGCCCGCTCGAGCCCGGCTTCGGCCACACGCTCGGCAACTCCCTGCGGCGGACCCTGCTGTCGTCGATCCCGGGCGCGGCCATCACCGCCGTCCGCTTCGACGACGCGCTCCACGAGTTCGACACCATCACCGGCGTCACCGAGGACGTCACCGACATCATCCTGAACCTCAAGGACCTGGTGTTCACCTCGGTGTCCGACGAGCCGGTCACGCTCCGGCTCGACGTCCGCGGCCCCAAGCGGGTCACCGGTGCCGACATCCAGACCACCGCCGACGTCGAGGTCCTCAACGCCGACAACGTCGTGGCCACCCTCAACGAGAAGGGCCGGCTGGCGCTGGACCTCACCGTCGAGCGCGGCCGCGGCTACCTCTCGGCCGACCGCGACAAGGGCACCAACACGATCGGGGTCATCCCGGTCGACTCGATCTTCTCGCCGGTGCGGCGCGTCACCTTCCTGGTGGAGCCCACCCGCGTCGAGATGGACACCAACTACGACCGGCTCATCCTCGACATCGAGACCGACGGGTCGATCACCCCTCGCGACGCCCTGGCGTCGGCCGGCGACACGCTCACCAAGCTGGTGCAGCTCGTGGCCGAGATGAGCGAGGAGCCCCCCACCCTCGAGCTCGGCGAGACCAGCGCCACCATGGCGTCGTCGCCCGAGCTGGAGATGCCGATCGAAGACCTCGACCTCTCCGAGCGTCCTCGCAACTGCCTCAAGCGGGCCCAGGTCAACACCGTGGGCGAGCTGCTGCGCAAGAGCGACGACGACCTCCTGGCCATCACCAACTTCGGCCAGAAGTCGCTCGACGAGGTCAAGGAGAAGCTGAACGAGCGGGGCCTGGCGCTCCGCGGGATGGAGTGACATGCCTGCGACCCCGAAGAAGGGACGCCGCTTCGGCGGCGACGCGGCCCACCAGCGGTTGATGATGGCCAACCTGGTCTCGTCGTTGATCGCCGCCGAGGGCATCGTGACCACCGAGGCCAAGGCCAAGGCCCTGCGCCCCGTGGCCGAGAAGGTCATCACCAAGGCCAAGAAGGGTGGGCTGCACAACCACCGCCAGGTCGTCAGCTACCTGAACGACAAGGAGATCGCCGCCAAGCTGTTCGACGACGTGGGCCCGCGCTACGCCGACCGCAACGGCGGCTACACCCGCATCCTCAAGCTCGGCCCGCGCCAGGGCGACAACGCCCCGATGGCGCGCATCGAGCTGGTCTGACCGGCGCCGGCCTGCGGGCCGGAACCCGAACGCCTCCGAGGGACCCGCTGCGGCGGGTCCCTCGGCGCGTCCGGGCTCAGGTCGGGCCGAGCTCGGCGTCGAGGCGGGCGAGCTTGTCGGGGTTGAGGATGCTCCAGACCCGCTGCACCTGGCCGTCGGCCACCGCCACCACCACGGCCATCGTGGTGCGGCCGTGGCGGCGGATGGCCAGCGCGGGTTGGCCGTTGACCGCCACGGGGATCACCTCGTCGTCGGCGGTCAGCCGCCGGGTGAGGTTCACCAGGAAGCGGGGGATCCGCGCGGCCACCACCGGTCGCCGCGCGGCGTGCACGTCGGCGCCGCCGTCGCTCACCGCCACCGCGTCGTCGGCCAGGAGGTCCACGAGCGCATCGAGGTCGCCCTGCTGGGCGGCGGTGAGGAAGGCGGCGGTGACCGCCCACGCCTCCTCGTCGGTGGGCGCGAAGCGGGGACGGGCCTCCCGGATGCGTCGTCGGGCGCGCGAGGCCACCTGGCGGCAGGCCTCGGGGGTCTTGTCCACCACGGTCGCGATCTCGTCGAAGGGCACGGCGAACACGTCGGCGAGCAGGAACACCACCCGCTCCACCGGACCCAGCCGCTCCAGCACGGCCAGGAACCCGATCGTGAGCGACTCGGCGCGCTCGGCGAGCTCGTCGGGCGTGGCCACCGAGGTGGTGGGCTCCGGGAGCCAGGGGCCGACGTAGGCCTCTCGCCGGTGCTGCGCCGAACGGAGCCGGTCGAGGGCGAGGCGGCTGGTCACGGTGGTGAGCCACGCCGCCGGCCGCTCGATGACCGACCGGTCGGCGCCGTCCCAGCGCAGCCAGGCGTCCTGCACGACGTCGTCGGCCTCGGTGCGCGACCCCGTGATCCGGTAGGCCAGGGCCACCAGGCGCGAGCGCTCGTGCTCGAAGGCGTCGACATCGGGAGCCCCACCGGTCATGGCACCGCCATCGTGGCCGATCGCTCGGCGGCGTGGCGGCCGGCCCGATGGCCGCTGGCGATGGCGGCGTCGGCCAGCATCCCCTCCGGGCCGACCCAGTCGCCGGCCAGCAGGACCCCGGGCCGGTGCTCGGCGGCCACGGCCGGCCGACCGGCCCGGCCGCCGGCAGCCGCCCGCGGCAGCGCCCCGCTCACCACCATCCGGGCGAGGAACCGGTCGACGGCGACGTCGTCGACGGCGATGCCGGCGCGCTCGGCCGCACGCCACAGCAGGGCTCGGTCGGCCTCGGCATCGGTGGGCTCGCCCACCCGGTGGTAGCGGAGCACGTGCACGAGGGCGCCACCGGGTGGCGCGAGCCGCGCCGCCGGCGCGTGGGCCGACAGGTAGGTGTCGTCGTCGACCCCGATCACGAACGGGTGGCCGGACGGCCGGCGCAGCCCGAGCTCGAGGCACGCCGCGGTGACCGGTGGGCCCACGGTGGCCAGGTCGTCGTCGGCGGCGGGCCCGAGGAGGGACCGGGCCGCCGACGGGGTCCCGACCGCGACCACCGCCGCCCGGGCTCGCAGGAGCCCGGTGTCGGTGGTGATCGCCACCGATGCCCCCGACGCCTCGGCCGCCACCGCCGTGGCCGCGGCGCCCACCACCGTGCACCGGTGGCCGTCGGCGAGGGCGTCCACGATCGACTGCCACCCGCCGTCGAGGTAGCGCACGCCGGGACCGATGGCCGCCTGGAGGTTGGCCACCGCCGCACCGGCGTCGAGCGCGTCGGGCGCGTCCACGTACGTGGCGAGGCGCACGTAGGCCTCGGCCAGCGCGCGCGGCGCCCCGCACAGGCCGAGCTCGTCGAGCCACGCGGCCACGGTGGTCCCCACGAGGCTCGACGCGTCGAGCTTGGGCACGGCGGCGAGCGCTCGGCCGAGCGCCACCTTCTCGCGACCCGTCAGCGCCGTGGTGCGCAGCAGGCCGGCCGGGCCGTCGGGCGCCCGGTGCAGCCGCCCGCCCAGGGCGATGCGGGCTCCGTGGGTCGGCGGCGGACCACCCGACGACACGTCGACGCCCAGCGCCTCGAGCACCTGGTGTCCGGGCCCGCCCAGGTACAGGGCGCGCGGGCCTCGGTTGAGCACGTAGCCGTCGTGCTCGTCGCAGCGGGCGCGGCCACCCGGCGGACGGGGCTCCACCAGCACGACCCGGCGCCCGGCATCGGTGGCCGTGGCCGCCGCCACGAGCCCGGCGAGCCCACCGCCCACCACCGCCACGTCCCACTCGCCCATCGTCGCCTCGGTCACGGGAGGCTCCTCTCGTCGTGTTCGTCCGTACGACGAACCCGACGGGGCAGCTCGCCAGATCGTGACACCGCCGGGGCCCGGCCGGTCGGGCGGCCGGGCCCGGAGCGTCGTGCGGGCGCCGCGGTACTGTCGGCGCCCGTGACCCTGTTCGACCCCGAGGAGCTGCACGAGGGCCCCCGGGGGCCGCTGGTGCGGGTGCGGCTGGTGGTGGCCTACGACGGTGCGCCGTTCCACGGGTTCGCCGTCAACGCCGGCGTCCGCACCGTCGGCGGCACCCTCACCGATGCCATCACCACCGTGGTGGGCCATCCGGTGGAGCTCACCTGCGCCGGACGCACCGACAAGGGGGTGCACGCCCGGGCCCAGGTGGTCACCTTCGACGCCGAGCAGGACCGCTTCGACCTCGATGGGCTCGTCCGGTCGCTGAACAAGCTGTGCGGCCCCGCGGTGGCCGTCACCGATGCGGCCGTGGTGGAGCCGTCCTTCGACGCCCGCTTCTCGGCGCGCAGCCGCCGCTACCGCTACCGCGTGCTGAACCGGCCCGCCCCGGATCCCTTCCGCTCGCGCTACGCCTGGCACGTGGAGGAGCCCCTGTCGCTGCCCGCCATGGTGCTGGCGTGCGACCCGCTCATCGGCGAGCACGACTTCGCCGCCTTCTGCCGGCGGCCCAAGCGGCGCGACGGCGAACCGGCCTCGCTCGTGCGCCGGGTGACCGAGGCGGTGTGGCACGACGACGGCGACGGGGACCTGCGGTTCGAGATCGAGGCCGGCTCGTTCTGCCACCAGATGGTGCGGTCGGTGGTGGGGACGCTGGTCGACGTGGGTCGGGGTCGCAAGCACGCCGGCGACCTGCTGGCCATCATGCGCTCGGGCGATCGGAACCAGGCCGGCGACCTGGCCCCGCCGCAGGGCCTCACGCTCTGGGCCGTCCGCTACGACGGCTGGACAGCGGGCTGACGCGAGCGGCGCTCGGGCCGTCGGTCCGGCCACGTTGACGGCCCGCCGACGACCACCCCATACTCCCCCGATCGCCGGGGATCCCCGGCGGCCACCGCCCCCACCGGGCCGCCCGAATCGAAGGCCAGCCATGTCGATCGTGTTCCACTGGTTCCTGCCCACCAACGGTGACGGCCGGCGGCTGGTGGAGCCCGACCAGCCCGTGCCCGGGGTGGCGGGCGGCCAACGCCCGGCCACGCTCGACTACCTGACCCAGATCGCGTCGGCGGCCGAGAACCTCGGGATCGAGGGCGCCCTCACGCCCACCGGGCCCTGGTGCGACGACGCCTGGGTGACCACGGCGGCGCTGGCCCAGCGCACGCACCGGCTCAAGTTCATCGTGGCGTTCCGGCCCGGGATGATGTCGCCCACGCTGTCGGCGCAGATGGCGGCCACCTACCAGCTCCACACCGGGGGTCGGCTGATCCTCAACGTGGTCACCGGTGGCGACTCCGCCGAGCAGCACATGTACGGCGACTGGCTCGACAAGGAGGGCCGCTACGAGCGCTGCGGCGAGTTCCTCGAGATCGTCCGGCGCCTCTGGACCGGTGAGGTGGTCGACCTCGACGGTGCGCACCTCCACGTGGAGCGGGCGACGCTCGGCCGCCAGCCCGACCCCGTGCCGCCTCTGTACTTCGGCGGCTCGTCGCCCGCCGCCCTGAAGGTGGCTGCCGCCCACACCGACGTCTACCTGACCTGGGGCGAACCGCCGGCGCAGGTGGCCGAGAAGCTCGACCGGGTGCGGGCGGAGGCGGAGGCGGTGGGGCGCACGATGCGCTTCGGCATCCGGCTGCACGTGGTGAGCCGGGACCGGTCCGAGGATGCCTGGGCCGCGGCCGACGCCCTGCTCGACGGCATCAGCGACGACGAGATCGCCGCCGTGCACGCCCGCATGGCCACCACCGAGTCCGAGGGCCAGAAGCGCATGCTCGCCCTCCACGGCGGCTCGCGGGCCAACCTCGAGGTGGCGCCCAACCTGTGGGCCGGCGTCGGCCTGGCCCGCGGCGGCGCGGGCACCGCCCTGGTGGGCAGCCACGAGGAGGTGGCCGACCGCATCGAGGAGTACGCCGCCCTCGGCATCGACGAGTTCGTGCTCTCCGGCTACCCCCACCTCGAGGAGCTGTACTGGTTCGGCGAGGGCGTGCTGCCCCTGCTGGAGCGCCGGGGGGCGTGGAAGCGTCCGCTGGCCGCGGCCGCCGGCATGCGCACCGGCAGCCTCGGCTCGGGCGGTGTGTCCTTCGGGGTGGTGCCCGTGCCCGACCGCTGAGCGGGACCTCCGGTCGCCGCCCGCCGGCTAGAGCTGCTGCACGCCGTAGCCGCGTGCCCGCAGGCGGTCGAGCGCCTCCAGGCGGTGGGCGGGGTCGCGGGTCTCGAGCACGAGGTCGATCTCCACCTCGTCGACCGCCACCCTGGCCCCCTCCCGGTGGTGCTCCACGTGGAGCACGTTGAGGCCCGTGTCGGCCACCTCGTCCACGATCCTCGCCAGGGCGCCCGGGGCGTCGGGGGCCACCACCCGCAGCCGCAGGTAGCGGCCCACCGCGGTCATGCCGTGGTGGATCAGGCGCCCGAGCACCAGGGGGTCGACGTTGCCGCCCGACAGGACGACCACCGCCGGATCGTCGCCCGGCACCTTGCCGGCCAGCAGGGCGGCGGCCGCGGCCGCCCCGGCCGGCTCCACCACCTGCTTGCCGCGCTCGAGCAGCACCAGCAGGGCCCGGCCGATCTCGTCGTCGGTCACCGACACGACGTCGTCCACCAGCGCCTCGGCATGGGCCAGGGTGAGGGCGGTGGGGGACTTGATGGCGATGCCGTCGGCGATGGTGTGCATGGGCGGGCAGGCGGTGGGCTCGAACCGGTCGAGCGAGAGCCGCATGGACGCCGCGCCCGCCGCCTCCACGCCCACGATGCGGATGCCCGGCCGGCGGGCCCGGAGGGCCACCGCCACGCCGGCGAGGAGGCCACCGCCGCCCACCGGCACCACCGCCACGCCGGCGTCGGGGGCCTCCTCGGCCAGCTCGAGCCCGAGCGTGCCCTGGCCGGCGATGATGGCCGGGTCGTCGAAGGGCGGCACGAACCGACCGCCGTGCTCGGCGGCCCAGGACCGCGCCTCCACGATGCACTCGTCCACCGTGGGCGGCCCGAAGCGGACCTCGGCGCCGTAGGCGCGCGTGGCGGCCACCTTGGGCAGCGACGCGCCGGCCGGCATGAAGACCACCGCTCGCTTGCCCTGCAGCTGGGCGGCCAGCGCCACCCCCTGGGCGTGGTTGCCGGCCGAGGCCGCCACCACGAGGTCCTGGTGGGGGCCCAGGCCCGAGATGAGGTGGTGGGCGCCCCGGAACTTGAACGAGCCGGTGCGCTGGAGGTGCTCGTGCTTGGCGAGCACCGTGCGGTGGCACAGCAGGCCGAGCGCCCGGTCCGGCCAGGTGGGGGTGGGCCGCAGCACGCCCGCGAGGCCCCGCCGGGCCGCCTCGACCTCCTCGACGGGCACGAGCGCCACCTCGTCGACCATGGTGGCACCCTAGGCCCGCCCCCGACCGGGGCGAATCCCGCTCCGGGCCCGCCCGACGTGCTATTTGCCCCGCGCCGGGGCCGGGCCGTAACGTTGTCCTCCGGCCCGGCGCCGTCTCGTGACGCGCGAACCCGGGTCTCCAGCAGTTCCAGACCGAGGATTCCCCGCGTGACCACCTACAGCCCGAAAGCCTCCGAGATCGATCGAGCCTGGGTGCTGATCGACGCCGAGGGCCTCGTCCTCGGTCGCCTGGCCACCGAGGTGGCGCGGATCCTGCGGGGCAAGCACAAGCCCACCTACACGCCCCACATCGACACCGGCGACCACGTGGTGATCATCAACGCCGACAAGGTGGTGCTCACCTCAGACAAGGCCGACAAGAAGATGGTCTACCGCCACTCGGGCTTCCCGGGCGGCCTCAAGGAGCAGAGCTACGCGGACCTGCTCGGCAAGAAGCCGGAGGAGGCCGTGCGCGGCACCATCCGCGGCATGCTGCCCCACACCCGCCTCGGTGCGGCCCAGCTGAAGAAGCTGAAGGTCTACGCCGGCCCCAACCACCCGCACGCTGCCCAGCAGCCCCAGCCGCTCGAGCTGGCCGACGCCCGCCGCCGCGCGTAGGAGACACGAACCCGTGAGCAAGCCCCTGGTGCAGTCCACCGGTCGCCGCAAGGAGGCCGTCGCCCGAGCCCGCCTGCGTGCCGGCGAAGGCAAGATCACCATCAACGGCCGTGACGTGGAGGACTTCTTCCCGAACCCCACGCACCGCATGATCCTCACCGAGCCGCTCCGGCTCACCCAGCACGAGGAGACCTACGACGTCGACGTCACCATGCACGGTGGCGGCGTCACCGGCCAGGCCGGCGCCCTGCGCCTGGCCATCGCCCGGGCCCTCATCGAGCTCGATCCCGAGCTGCGCATCCCGCTCAAGCGAGCCGGCTTCCTCACGCGAGACGATCGCAAGAAGGAGTCCAAGAAGTACGGCCTCAAGAAGGCCCGCAAGGCCCCGCAGTACTCCAAGCGCTGATCGGGCCTCCCGGTCACGGCCGGGTCGCTTCCTGTCCTGTCCGCCTGGCGTGCGGCCCGCACTACGGTGCGGCCCGCACGCCAGGTGCCGTTTTCCCCGGAGGACCGCGGTGACGTTGAAGTTCGGCACCGACGGGGTGCGCGGGGTGGCCAACCAGGAGCTCACGCCCGAGCTCGCCCTCACCCTCGGCCGGGCGGCGGCGCGGGTGCTCGGCGGGAGCCGGTGGCTGATCGGGAGCGACACCCGCCGGTCCGGACCGCTGCTCGCCGCCGCGCTGGCGGCCGGGCTCGCCTCGGAGGGCGTGGAGGTGGTGGACCTCGGCGTCGTGCCCACCCCGGGGGTCGCCCACCTGGCCGCGGCCGACGGCCTGCCCGCCGCCATGATCTCGGCGTCGCACAACCCCTTCGGCGACAACGGCATCAAGCTGTTCGCCGCCGGCGGGCGCAAGCTCTCCGACGAGGTGGAGGCCACGCTCGAGGCCGAGCTCGCCGCCCTGGGCGGCCAGGGCGACCCGCGGCCGCGGCCCGAGGGCGCCGGCGTG
>JAHBSN010000092.1 GCA_019639095.1 Actinomycetota bacterium | reverse complement strand
CCTTCGACGACACGATGCGCCGCGCCGTCGAGCGCCGGTTCCACCTCGAGCGCTCGTTGCGCGCCGCGCTCGAGCGCCAGGACGTGACGGTGCACCTCCAACCGGTGGTCACGCTGGCCACCGACCGCACCACGGGGTTCGAGGCGCTCGCCCGGTGGCACCAGGCCGAACCGGCCGACTTCATCCCCGTGGCCGAGGAGTCGGGCCTGATCGGCGCCCTCGGCCACCAGGCCCTGCACGCCGCGCTCGCCGGGATCGCCCGGATCCAGCGCACCGATCCCGGCGCCGAGCCCTACGGCATCGGGGTGAACGTGTCGGGGCACCAGCTGCTCGACCCGTCCTTCGCCCGCCGGGTGGCCGGCGCCCTCGCCGAGCACGGGGTCGCGCCGGAGCACCTCGTGCTGGAGCTCACCGAGACCGTGCTCATCGACCCCGGCGAGGAGGTGGTCGCGGTGCTGCGCAACCTCCGCGACCAGGGCATCTCGCTCGCCCTCGACGACTTCGGCAGCGGCTTCTCGTCGCTCGGCTACCTCCGCCGCTACCCGATCGACATCCTGAAGCTCGACAGCACCTACACCCAGGGCCTGCTCGTCGACCAGGGCACGCGGATCATCGCCGAGGGCATCGTCACCATGGCCAACCGGCTCGGGCTGCGGGTGGCGGCGGAGGGCGTGGAGACGCCCGAGCAGCTCGAGGTGGTGCGCGCCCTCGGCTTCCAGTGGGCGCAGGGCCACCTCCTCGGCAAGCCGGCCTCGGTGGACGAGGTGGCCACCGCCCTCAGCTCGGAGCCGGCCCCCGACGCGTGAGCGCCGTCACCGACGCCACCGGGGCCACGCCCTCGGGCCACCGGAGCCCGCCCGGTTCGAGCGGCACCGGCGCCGGGACCGGCGCGTCGGGACCAGCCGGACCAGCACCGTCCGGACCGGGCGTCAGGTCCTCGACCACCCAGCCGGTCGGGTCGGCCACGAACGGCAGTGCCAGGCGGTCGTCCTGCGGCGCCACATCGGGCTCGTCGTCGGGCAGGCGATAGGCGAAGACGACGGCGCGATCCCCGCTCGGGTCGACGTGGGCGAGCGCGGCGCGGGTGGCACCCACGGGCGACACGAGGCGGTGCAGGTCGCCCTGCTGCACGAGGTCGCGGATCCGCACGTAGGCGGCCGAGGCCGCCGCGCAGGTGGCCCGCTCTTCGTCGGTGAGGGCGTCGAGGTCGAGGTCGAACCCGAACCGGCCGCTCATGGCCACGGCGCAGGCGAACGCGAGGGGTCGCCGGCCCCACCGGGTGACGTGGGCGGCGAGGACCGATGCCGGGAGCAGGTGCGATGCTCCCCACTGGATCCGCACCCGATCGACCGGGTCGGTGTTGTCGGAGGTCCACAGCTCCTGGAACCACCGCAGGGTGCCGAGGTCGCTGCGGCCGCCGCCCGACGCGCACAGCATCAGCTCCACCTCGGGGTGGCGGGTGCGCACCTCGTCCATCACCTCCCACGTGGCCCGCACGCGGTCCACCGGCAGGTGGGACTGGCGATCGGCGGCCAGCGCCGTCGACCCCGGCTCGGTGAGGTCCCGGTTGGCGTCCCACTTCAGGTAGCTGATGCCCGGGTGCTCGTCGAGCACGCGGCGCACGACGTCGGCCACGAAGGTGCGGACCTCGGGCCGGACGACGTCGAGCACGAGCTGGTTGCGCTCCTCGCGCCGCTCCCGTCCGGGTTCGGCCACCACCCAGTCGGGGTGGGCCTCGTAGAGTTCCGAGACGGGGTTGACCATCTCCGGCTCCACCCACAGCCCGAAGCGGAGGCCAGCGGCGAGGGTGCGGTCGATGACGGGCTGGAGGCCGCGGGGCAGCTTGGCCGGGTCGACCTCCCAGTCGCCGAGCGAGGTGGTGTCGTCGTCGCGGGGGTGGCGCCGACCGAACCAGCCGTCGTCGAGCAGGAAGAGCTCGGCACCGACCTCGGCGGCCCGGTCGATCTGGGTGCCGAGGCGCTCCTCGTCGAACTCGAACCCCACCGCCTCCCAGGTGTTGGCCACCGTCGCCCGCAGCTCGGTGCCGTCTCGGACCACGTGCCGCCGGGCGAAGCGGTGCAGGGCGCGGCTGGCGGGGCCGGTGCCGGCGTCGGACCACGACCACATGGCGTGGGGGGTCTCGAACGCCTCGCCGGGACCGAGGCGGCGCTCGGCGCCCCGCCCCTGGTGGCCGGCGATCAGGCGGACCGGCCCGGCCTGGGGCACCTCGGCGGCCACCCGCACGTCGCCACCCCAGGCCACCGTGCAGGTGCCGACCACCCCGGCCGCCTCCTGCGGCGGGCCGTCGGGCGAGACGAGGACCACCGGCGGGAGGTACAGCGCCGGCCGGACGCCGCCCGCCGAGGCCACCACCTTCGTGCCGAACGTGAGCGCCTCGGTGACCTGGCGCCACTCCCCCGCCCAGCCCCCGCCCCAGTGCGTGAGGTGGGGGGCGGAGCCGGCGAAGGCGGGCGCGGTGGCGGCGGCCTCGTGCACCACGACGTCGGCGGCGCCGTGGTTGCCCACCACCACCCACTGCTCGAGGACGTCGTGCTCGGGCCAGGTGCGGAACCACAGCGACACCGGCACCGGGGCCACCCGATCCACCAGGTCCACGCGGTGCACGTCGCCGTGCTCGTGGGACCAGGTCGACGTCGACTCGAACCGCAGGCGCGTGGACGTGGCGCCGTCGGCGTGGGTGATCCGCAGGGCCGGCTCGCGCAGGGGCTCCTCGCCGAAGGTCGGGTACGCCAGGGGATAGAGGGCCATGGGGAACGCCGGCGGCTCGGCGCGCACCCCCGGCCCGAAGCCCACCTGGTGGAGCCGGCCGTCGTCGCCGACCCCCAGCACCAGCCGGGAGGCACCGGCCACGACCTCGATCAGCTCCACGTCCCCCGGCATCGCCGGCACGCTACGCCCCCGCCCACCCCTCCCCGAATGTGCGGTACCCCAGCGACAGGAACGTCGTTCTCGCGCGTGAAGTTCGCGAGCCATCGGCCACCGCACCCGCCCACCGCTCGAACCTCACGCGCGGAATCGACGCGAACGCGGCTGTGGTACCGCACATTCGCCTGGGGGGTCAGGCGGCGACGTCGGCCAGGCGGGAGATCTGGCGGCCGGACCACAGCAGGACCAGGCCGAAGGTCACCAGCAGGGCGCCCAGGAGGAACGCCACCACGCTGAGCGTGGCGCTCGGCCACGCCATCACCGCGATGCCGAAGGCGATCGTGAGCAGCGACCGGGTGAGCAGCGGGCCTCGCAGCTCCACGGGCATCCGGCCCCGTACGAGCAGCCCGATCACGCCGGTGAGCACGAGGTCGAGGCCGACGAGCCACACCACCACGTTCACCGTGACGCCGGGCCAGAAGAGCAGGGCCAGGCCGAAGACGAGGTTCGACAGGCCGACCAGCGCCAGCAGGCCCCAGTAGGAGCCTCGGCGGTGGTTGCGGAGCGTGTCGAGCAGGTCGCCCACGCCCACGAGGGCGAGCAGCAGGCCCACCAGGCGGGCCACGACGGTGACCGTGCGATCGGGCCACACGAGCAGCACGACGCCGGCGGCGAGCGTGAGCCCGCCCACCGAGTAGGCGAGCGCACGAGACTCGCGCAGGATGGCGATGGTGGATCGGTCCTGGTCCATGGGTCCCCTCCTGGAACCGGTCTCGGGGCGCCGACCGGTTCCGGAGCCCGAGCGTAGGACCGACCCGTCCGCCATCCGGCGATGCCGACGAGGTGCCGTACGCTGCCGGCCATGGGGGACCCCCGCCCGAGCGCCGCACCCGGCTCCGACGACGTCGTCGACGAGGACCCCGACGTCCGCTTCTCCTACGCCAACGAGCGCACGTTCCTGGCCTGGAACCGCACCGCGCTCGCCATGGTCACCGCCGGGCTGGCCGTCACCCAGCTGCTCCCGCCCTTCGAGGTGCCGGGCGGCCGGCGGATGATCGGCCTGCCGCTCATCGTGATCGGCACCATGGTGGCGATCGCCAGCTTCTTCCAGTGGCAGCGCAACGAGGCCGCCATGCGGGCCCACCGCCCGCTGCCCAAGTCGATGCTGCCCGCGCTGGTGGCCGCGGTGGTGGCCCTGAGCGCGGTGATCGCCCTCGTGCTGGCCGCCGTGGAGGGCGGCTCGTGAGCGACGGGTCCGACGACGGCGCCTACGAGCGTGACGCCGGCCTGGCCGCCGAGCGCACCGAGCTGGCCTGGGACCGCAGCGCCCTCTCGCTGTTCGCCTGCGGCGCGGCCGTCGTGAAGGGCCTCCCCAAGGTCACCGGCGGCACCGGCCACCCCGTCGCCGGGGTCG
This sequence comes from Actinomycetota bacterium, assembly GCA_019639095.1. Lineage (GTDB taxonomy): Bacteria > Actinomycetota > Acidimicrobiia > Acidimicrobiales > Iamiaceae > Aquihabitans. Next base: position 8,197 of record JAHBSN010000092.1, on the reverse strand, counting down.
CCGTGCTCGTGCTGGGCGGCGTGGTCTGGGCGTCGGGCCTGCCCTACGCACGCCTGCGCGCCCACGCCACCCGGCAGGGGCGCCGAGGCGTCGCCCGCCGTCGCGAGCTCCTGCCCATGGCCGCGGCCACCGCCATCGTGGGCGTGGCGGCGTTCGTGATCGGGGCCTTCCTGCCGGGCTGAACGGGGTGCGGTCTGCTCGGTTGGGCGCGCGGCCGGCGGCGGGACGATGATGCGGGGAGGTCCCGCCCCTGGCTGCGGGACGGCTCCCGATCGCGAGGACCGTGCCATGTCAGACCTGCTCCACCCCACCGCCACGGACCCCCGAGGCCTGATCTTCATCACGTCCTCGGCGTTCGCCGACATGGACGCGTGGCACGCCACCGCCGCCGAGCTCCGCCGCGAGGCACCCATCCTGCGGGTGGAGGCCGACGGGTGGACGCCGTTCTGGGCCGTCACGCGCCACGCCGACGTGTTCGAGGTCTCCCGCCGGAGCGACGTGTTCTGGAACACGGTCCGCTCCGCCCCGGGGCCCGACCTCACCTACGACATGCTCGAGGCGCTCGGCATCGACCCGCCGCGCACGCTCGTGCACCTGCACGGCGAGGTCCACAACAAGTACCGCGCCGTCACGAACGACTGGTTCAAGCCGGCGGCGGTGAAGCACCTCCAGGCCGCCATCGATGCCATCGCCGACGAGTTCGCCGATCGCCTGGTCGAACTCGACGGCCGCTGCGACCTCGCCACCGACATCGCCGTGCCCTTCACCATCCGGGTCATCATGAGCATCTTCGGCGTGCCCGAACGCGACGAGCGGACGATGCTCGAGCTCACCCAGGGCCTCTTCGGCGCCGCCGATCCGGAGTACCTGGGCGACTTCACCGATCCGTTCGACCTGATCACGAGCAACATCAAGAAGTTCGAGGCCTACTTCGACCAGCTCACCGCCGACCGCCGGGCCTACCCCACCGACGACCTGGCCACCGTGATCGCCAACGGCGAGGTGGACGGCGCGCCCCTCGGCGACATCGAGCGGCTCTGGTACTACATCATCGTGGCCACGGCCGGGCACGACACCACGTCGTACGCCCTCTCGGGCGGGTTCGAGCAGCTGCTGCGCCACCCCGACCAGCTCGCCGCGCTCCAGGCCGATCCGGCCCTGGCCCACCCGGCCGCCGAGGAGATGATCCGCTGGACCAGCCCGGTGCGCAGCTTCTTCCGCTGGGCGCAGGAGGACGTGGAGCTCGGCGGCACCACCATCGCCGAGGGCGACGTGGTGCTCACGTCGTACCCGTCGGCCAACCGGGACGAGGCCGTGTTCGAGCGACCCGACGAGTTCGACATCCACCGTCCCGACGCCGACAAGCTGCTCTCGTTCGGCCTCGGCATGCACTACTGCCTCGGGGCCCAGGTGGCCCGGCGCGAGGTGCGCACGATGCTCGCCAAGGTGCTGGCCCGGGTGGACACCATCGAGCTCGACGGCGAGCCCGAGTGGTCGGGCGCCCACTTCGTGAGCGGCGTGAAGCACCTGCCGGTGCGCTACACGCTCCGATAGCGCTGCGGGGTCAGCGGGCGCGACGCCGGGTGCCCTGCACGAGCGCCCGCTGGTACAGCCCGGCGGGCAGCCGCGAGACGAGGTCGAACACCTTCGCGTCGGGACCGATGAGCGCCCGGCGCCGGTTCCGGGAGACCGCCGTGAGGATCTGCTGGGCCGCCTTCTCCGGCGTGGTGCGGGCCAGCTTGTCGAACTCGCGGGCGTGGTCGCCCGAGAAGCCGGCGACGCTCTCGTCCATCCGGGCGTTGCGGGCGATGGCGGTCTTGATGCCGCCGGGGTGGACGGTGGTGCTCGATACGCCGCAGTCCTCGATGTCGAGCTCGATCCGCAGCGCGTCGGTGAAGCCGCGCACGCCGAACTTGGCGGCGTTGTAGGCCGACTGCGACGGGATGCTGACCAGCCCGAAGACGCTGGAGATGTTGACCACGTGGCCCTCGCCGGCGGCCTTCAGGTGCGGCAGGAAGGCCTTCGTGCCGTGGACCACGCCCCAGAAGTTGATGCCCATCAGCCAGTCGAGGTCCTCGTAGGACATGCCCTCCACCGACGCCCCGAGGGCCACGCCGGCGTTGTTGACGATGAGGTGCACCTTGCCGTGGTCGGCCACCACGTGGTCGGCCCAGGCGTGGACCGCGTCCCGGTCGGCCACGTCGACCACCTCCGACGTGACCTTGACGCCGCGTCCCTCGCAGCGGCCGACGGTGTCGGCCAGGCCTGCCTCGTCGATGTCGGACAGGGCCAGGTGGCAGCCCCGACGGGCGAGCTCCTCGGCCAGCGCCCGGCCGATCCCCGATCCCGCTCCGGTGATGGCGGCGACCCGCCCGTTGAAGTCCTGCACGGCCCGCAGGCTACCCGGCGAGGCCGCAGCTCGACCGGGAACCGGAGCGACAGTTCTGCGATTCTGTCTTGCCCGCACCCGGATCGACTGGTACAAACCGGTCGCGGGCTCCAGGGGGTGCCCGCCCGACCGCAGGAGGGGCTCATGGCCGACCGGACCGGTACCAACTACGTGGTGATCTCCGCCGACTGCCACGGCGGCGGGAACATCCGCCACTACCGGCCCTACCTCGAGGCCCGGCTGCACGACGAGTTCGATGCGTGGGCCGACGGCTTCGAGAACCCCTACGACGACGTCAAGGGCCCCGACGCCGACCGCAACTGGGACTCCGACCGTCGCCTGCGCGAGATGGAGGCCGACGGCGTGGTGGCCGAGGTGGTGTTCCCCAACACCATCCCGCCGTTCTTCCCCAAGGTGTCGTTGGTGCACCAGCCGCCCGGTGCGTCGGCCGGCGACCTCGACCTGCGCTGGGCTGGGCTGCGCGCCCACAACCGGTGGTTGGTCGACTTCTGCGCCGCCGCCCCCGGCCGGCGGGCGGGGATCATCCAGATCATGCTCCACGACATCGAGGGTTCGGTGGAGGAGATCCACTGGGCCGCCGACCAGGGCCTCACCGGCGGCGTGCTGCTGCCCGGCGCACCGCCCGGCTCGGGGGTACCGCCGCTCTACGCGCCGGACTACGACCCGATCTGGCGGGCCTGCGAGGAGCGCGGCCTGCCCGTCACGCACCACAGCGGGAGCGCGGCCCCCGACATGGGCGACTACCCGGCCGCCCAGGCGATCTTCCTGCTCGAGGTCACCTGGTGGGCGCACCGCACGCTGTGGCACCTGATCTTCGGCGGGGTCATGGAGCGCTTCCCGAACCTCCAGTTCGTCTTCACCGAGCAGGGCACGGCGTGGGTGCCCGAGGAGCTCACCCGGCTCGACTACTACGCCGGGCGGCTCAAGGGCGCCGCCGGGGCGGAGGGCTCGCAGGAGGCCCGCTTCGGCGAAGGGGTGCGCGGCCTCTCGCTCAAGCCGTCGGAGTACTGGGCGAGGCAGTGCCAGCTCGGGTCGAGCTTCATCCGGCGGCCGGAGGTGGCGATGCGAGACGCCGTGGGCGTCGATCGCATCATGTGGGGCAGCGACTTCCCCCACCTCGAGGGCTGCTGGCCGTTCTCGCACGACCACCTGCGCCTCGCGTTCGCCGACGTGCCCGAGGACGAGGTCCGGGCCATGGTCGGCGGCAACGCCGCCCGGGTCTACGGGTTCGACCTCGACGCGCTGGCCCCGCTCGCCGAGCGCCACGGGCCCAGGCCGGCCGAGGTGGCCGCTCCCCTGCTGCCCGACGAGATCCCCGACGAGGCCCTGCGCTGCCCCGCCTTCGCCGCGGCCCGGTTCGCGTCGTGAGCGCCGCCGAGGTGGGCGCCGCCGTGTTCGACCCGTTCGAGGACGGGTTCGTCGAATCGCCCTACGCCCAGTACGCCCGCCTGCGCGACGGCGATCCCGTCCACCACTCGAAGCTGCTCCACGGCTGGGTGGTTACCCGCGTCGACGACGTGGGCCGCCTCCTGCGCGACCCGTCGGTGTCGAGCGACATCCGCAACGCCACGCCCAACCCGCTCACCATCAACGAGCTCGAGCGCCTCGCCGAGCAGGAGCGGGCCTCGCGCACCGTCGTGCTCATGGACGACCCCGACCACGGCCGCATCCGGCGCCTGCTCGCCGACCCGTTCCGGCCCCGGGAGGTGGCCCGGCTGGCCGAGCGGGTGCGGGAGCGCATCGCCCGGGCGTTCGACGCGCTGCGCGAGCAGCACGGCGACGGCCTCGTGGAGCTCGACCTGATCTCGGAGTTCGCCTACCCGCAGCCGGTGGAGATCTTCTCGGAGATCCTCGGCGTGCCCGACGAGGACCACCCGCAGTTCCGCTACTGGGCCCAGTGCGTGGCCCGCACCGTCGACCCGATCCTCTCCGAGGCCGAGCGCGAGGTGTGCCTGAAGGGCCTCGACGACATGTACGCGTACCTCGAGGCGGTGGCCGACGAGAAGCGCGCCGCGCCCACCGACGACCTGCTGTCGAACCTGGTGCACGCCGACGACGACGGCGCCCGCATGACCCACGAGGAGCTGATGGCCCAGCTCGTGACGCTCTACATGGCGGGCCACGAGCCGGTGGCGTCGCTGCTGGGCAGCGGAACGTTGGCCCTGATGCGGGCGCCCGACCAGCTGGCCCGGATGCGCTCGGATCCCGAGGTCCTGCGCAACGGCGTGTCCGAGCTGCTGCGCTACGACGGGCCGAACCAGTTCGTCCGCCGGATCCTCACCCGACCCACGGTGGTGGGCGACGTGGAGCTGCCGGCCGGCGAGGTGATCTACGCCAGCCCGGCCTCGGCCAACCGAGACCCGCGCCGCTGGGGCGACACGGCCGAGGAGGTGCACGTCGACCGACCCGACGCCGGCCAGCACCTCCAGTTCGGTGCCGGCGTGCACGCCTGCCTCGGCTCGCACCTGGCCCGTCTCCAGGCCGAGATCGCGTTCGCCGCCATCTTCGAGCGCCTGGACGACCTGGAGCTGGCGGGTGAGCCCGAGTGGGGCAACCGCATGTTCATCCGGGGGCTCAACTTGCTCCCGGTGGCCTGTCGCATCAACGCCGGCCGGTCCTAGGCAGACGGCCCGGACCGTGAGCACGCAGGCGGACTGGAAGGCGCGGCCGGCGGGGCCCGAGTACGAGGCCACCCGGCGCGCCGTGGTGGAGGCGGCCGAGGCGATCGTGCGCGAGCAGGGCGTGCGGGCGCTGCGGTTCGAGTCGGTTGCCGACCGGGTCGGTCTGCACCGGTCGTCGCTGTACCGCTACTTCGACTCGAAGGAGGAGCTGCTCACCGCCGTGGTGGTGCACGCCAGCCTGCGGGTCGGCCAGTCGGTGATCGCCCAGCTCGGCGCCGACGCCTCGCCGCGGACCTTCCTGGTGGAGGGCCTCACGCTCGCCCTCGCCGAGCTGGCCTCGGACCCGGTGCACCGATCGCTGCTCGACCCGTCGGCCAGCGAGGCCATGGCCCGGGTGGGTGGCCGGGCGCTCACCGAGGGCATCCGGCCCTTGGTGGAGCCGGCGTTCGTGGCCGCCGCCGAGGCCGGCATCCTCCGCCCGGGCGTGTCCCCCGACGACGCCCTCCGCTGGCTCCAGATCGTGGCCGTCGGCCTCCTCCGCGCCCCCGCCACGTCGAACGACGAGAGCCCCGACGAGACGACCGCCGACCTCACGCGCCTCCTCGACCTGATGCTCGTCCCCACCCTCTTCACCCCCTGAACCGCCACCCCCAGGCGAATGTGCGGTACCCAGGGCGCGTTCCTGTCGATTCTGCGCGTGAGGTTCGCCGGGGCACCTCGGGTACCGCTGCGAACTTCACGCGCGGAATCGGCGCGAACGTCGCTCCCGTACCGCACATTCGCCCACGTGGGGTGGCGGGCTCAGCGGCGGGGGGCGCCGTCCTGGCCGGGCCAGCGGGAGCCACCGATGGTGTCGGCGTGGGGCCAGAACGCATCGGGGTCGAGCGGGCCGGCGTTGGTGATCTCCCGCAGCGAGTGGCGGGTGGTCACGAGCTCGGCCGACAGCAGCTCGCGCATCGGCAGCAGTTCGGTGTAGGGGTCCCACGGGCTGTCGCGCAGGATCAGCTCGCCGGCCAGCGTCTCGGTGTGCACCGGCTGGCCCACCATGCGGACGCGCACGACGTGGGGCGGGTAGTCGTAGGCCCGCTCGGCACCGCCCACGGCGCGCACCGACTTGATCCACCACTCGTTCTCCTCGACGTCGATCCCCGTGGGCGGAAGCGTGCCGCTGACCGTGCCCCGGTACTCGAGGAACGTGTAGCCCTGGTGGGTGCAGGTGGCCTCCACCGCGTCGCCGAGCCGGAAGAACCGCACCGAGCACGGGAACTTCGGCTGTCCGTTGCGCTCCTGGCTGATGAAGATCGCCGCCTCCTGGTCGATGCCGATGCCGACGGTGAACTGGCCGTCGACGCCGTCGAACGACGCCGGCACCTTGGTGCTCACGCCGTGCTCGGGCTCCCCGTGGACCGGCACGCAGTAGATGCCGATCTGCACCACGGGGTCGGCGCCGGGCACCAGGCCCGCCGGCACGATCGCCGCGGCGCGATCCGGGTCGGTGCGATACCGGATCACCAGCTTGGGGTGCCCGGCCACCTCGCCGGGACGGGTCATGGGGACGGCGGGCACGGCGGGCTCGGCGGGGTCGGTCACGGTGGGCCTCCAGGGATGTCGGGATCGTCGGGAGCGGCGGGCACGTGCGACGCCACCACCGAGCGGAGGGTGGCCTCGAACAGCGCCGCCACGTCGGGCGGGGCCTGCAGGGCGGCGCGCGTCTCGGGGTCGACGTCGGCGGGCACGTCGGCCCACAGCACCTCGCTGCGCAGGTGCGGGGCGATCTCCTCGTGGCGGCGGAGCGCCACCACCAGGAAGCCGGCGGTGCACATGAGGATCGCCCGGAGCGCGTCGCGCACCGCCTCGCCGCGCAGCCCGGCGGCCTCGAGCTCCTCGGCGAGCGCCACCTCCAGCGGCAACCCGAGCAGCGACGTGGCCCCGATCTCGTGGGCCAGCGCGGTGGCCCGGCGGTGCTCGAAGGCGTTGTCCCACGCCCGCCGGGCCACCGCGAGCACCCGCTCCCGGGGCGAGCGGCCCCTCACCGGCTGCGCGGCGAGGTCCCGGGAGAGGCGCTCGATCGCGGCCACGAGCAGCTCGTCGCGCCCGCCGACGTGCCAGTAGATGGTGTTGGTGGTGACGCCGAGCTCGGCGGCGAGCTTGCGCATCGACAGCGCCGCGGCCCCGCCCTGCTCGATGAGGTCCAGGGCCGCGGCCACGACGTCGTCGCGGTCCAGGCCGGCCCGTCGGCCCGTGCCCTCGCCCGCTGCTGGTCGCTCCACGTTCGCCTCCGCACCGGTTGCAGGGCCCGGCTCGTTCTGGAACAGTGTGCAAGATACTTGGACACCGTTCAAGTGCCGTCATCCAGGAGGTTCCATGCCCGATCCCCTCGCCGGCGTCGACACCAGCAACGCCCCGTACGTGATCGTGTCGTCGGACACCCACGCCGGGCTCCAGGTAGAGGAGTACCGCCCCTACCTCGATGCGAGGTACCACCCGCAGTTCGACGAGTGGGTGCTCGAGCGCCACGAGCACCGCCGCCTCGTGGAGGAGGTCAACGGCGAGTACGTGGCCAAGTGGGAGAGCGAGAACGCCGAGGGCCTGCGCGGCGCCTTCGACCCCGACGTCCGTGACAAGGCGCTCGACGCCGACGGCATCGCCGGCGAGATCATCTTCGCCGACGGCGACGCGGTGACCGGCCAGGAGTCGCCTCCGTTCGGCGCCGGGCTAGCCGCGGGCCAGATCACCGACCCGGCGCTCGCCTTCGCCGGCGCCCGGGCGCACAACCGCTGGCTCCTCGAGTTCTGCGCCACCGATCCGGTGCGGCGCGCCGGCGTGGCCCTGATCCCGGTGATCCACGACGTCGACGAGGCGGTGCGCGAGGTGGAGTCGCTCGCCGGCCAGCCCGGCATCAAGGGCGTGATGGTCCCCACCATGTGGCACGACAAGCCGAGCTACGGCCACCCCCACTACGACCCGTTCTGGGCGGCGTGCGCCGAGGCCGGACTGGTGGTGCACACCCACTCGGGCGAGGGGGACTGGGACGCCTACAACGACAACATCGCCCAGTTCATCCTCGAGGTGCCGTTCTGGACGCACCGGATCCTGTGGCAGCTCCTGCTGTCGGGGAAGTTCGACGAGTACCCGAAGCTCCGGTACGCCGTGGTGGAGTGCGGGT
>JAHBSN010000091.1 GCA_019639095.1 Actinomycetota bacterium | reverse complement strand
CGAACAGGTGGCCCCGACGGCGGCCGGCGGCGATGCCGAGGTCGGCGTCTCGGGCCTCGCCGGGGCCGTTGACCACGCAACCCATGACCGCGACCTGGATCGGGATGGCGAACCCGTCGAGCGCAGCCTGGGCGTCGTTGGCGACCTTGATGACGTCGACCTCGGCACGACCGCACGACGGGCACGCGATGAGGTCCAAGCCCTTGCGCTCACGCAGCCCGAGCGCCTCGAGCAGCTGGCGACCAGCTCGCGCCTCCTCCACCGGGTCGGCGGTGAGCGAGTAGCGGATGGTGTCGCCGATGCCCTCCGCCAGGAGGGCGGCCATGCCGGCGGTGGCCTTGACCAGCCCGGCGGGCGGCGGCCCGGCCTCGGTGACGCCGAGGTGCAGCGGGTGGTCGGTGGCGTCCGCAAGCTGGCGGTACGCCTCGATCATCAGCGGCACGCTGGACGCCTTCACCGAGATCTTCACCTGGTCGAAGCCGACCTCGTCGAAGTAGGCCAGCTCCTGCTGGGCCGACTCGACCATGGCCTCGGGCGTCACCTTGCCGCCGTACTTTCGGTAGAGGCGCTCGTCGAGCGACCCGCCGTTGACGCCGATGCGGATGGGCACGCCCCGGTCCTTGGCCTCGTTGGCGATCAGCTTGATGTGCTCGGGCCGCTTGATGTTCCCCGGGTTGAGGCGCAGGCAGTGGACGCCGGCGTCCAGGGCGGCCAGGGCCATGCGGTGGCTGTTGTGGACGTCGGCCACGATGGGCACCGGCGAGCGGGGCACGATGTGGGCGAGGCCCGCGGCGGCGTCGGCGTCGTTGCAGGTGCAGCGCACGATGTCGGCGCCGGCCCCGGCGAGGGCGTAGATCTGGGCGAGGGTGCCCTCCACGTCGGCGGTCTTCGTGGTGGTCATCGACTGGACCGACACGGGGGCGTCGCCACCCACCGCCACCGGGTTGGCGGGGTGGGCGAGCACGATCTGGCGCGTCGGCCGGCGCCGGGCGACCGTGACCGAGTCGGGATCCATCACGAGACCAACGGGTTGGCGATGTCGAGGTACACCGAGGAGATGAACAGCACCCCGAGCACGAGCACCACCGCGTAGGTGAGCGGCATGAGCTTGGCGACGTCGGTGAAGTACCGGCGCCGGTGCAGCCGCTTCTCCTGGATCTTCTCGTACACCGCGATCATCACGTGGCCACCGTCGAGCGGGAGCAGCGGGACGAGGTTGAACATGCCGATGAAGATGTTGATGAGCACGAACAGGCTCACCAGGGCCCCCGGGTCCACCCCACCCACGTAGGAGCCCACCTGGACCAGCCCCACGATGGAGGTGGGCCGGTTCTCGCTGGGCGCCGCCGGGCCGGCACCGGTGTCGAGCCGAGACGACGACTCGTCGGAGCTGGCCGGCCGCTGCGACTCCTTCTCCTCGAGCACCGCCGCCCGGTCGGACCGGGCGCTGCCGACCTGTCCGGCGTAGTCGGACAGGCCGCTGAAGCTGAACAGCTGGGCCATGCCCGACGCCGAGAGCTGCACGAGCGAGGCGAACTGCCCCGGCGTGGCGGCCAGGCCCTCGAGCAGGCCCATCTTCTCCACCTCGGGGATGTCCCGGCCGATGCCGACATAGCCCTCGCTGCCCCCGAGGATCAGCGACTCGACCTCCACGTCGACCGTGGCCCGACGCGTGCCGCGCTCGATCAGCAGCGGCACCGTCTTGCCCTCGACCTCCGCGAGCCGCTCGTCGAGGTCGGCCGAGAAGCGGGTGCTGACGCCGTCGATCTCGAGGATCTCGTCGCCCACCTCGATGCCGGCCGCCTCGATCGTGGAGCCCGGCACCACGCGGTCGACGTACCAGCTGTAGAAGGGCCGGAGCGTGACGTCGACGGTGCGCTCGACGCCGTCTCGCTCGTACACCACCGGCACGGTCTCGCCCTTCAGCGGCTGCGACACGGTGCGCAGGTCCTCGAAGGTGCCCACGGGCTCGCCATCGATCCGCAGCACCTTGTCGCCCGGTTCGAGCCCGGCCACCTGGGCCCCGGCACCCTCCACGATCGACCCGATGCGCCAGTCCTCGGCCTGCTGCTTGGCGTTCAGGGTCCCCCCGGGCTGGCCGACCACGGTGAGGGCCACCACGATGAGCACGAGGGCCAGCAGGAAGTGCATGGCCGACCCGGCCACGGCCACCGACACCCGCTGGCCGAAGGTCTTCTGGCGGTAGGTGCGGGCCTCGTCCTCGGGCGCCACCTCCTCGATGTTGGTCATGCCGATGACCTTGACGTAGGCCCCGAGCGGCAGGCACTTGATGCCGTACTCGGTCTCGCCCCGCTTGATCGACCACACCTTCGGCCCGAAGAACAGGAAGAACTCGGTGACCTTCATGCCGGCGCGCTTGGCGGTGAGGTAGTGGCCCAGCTCGTGGAGCGTGATCATGACCACCAGCGCCGTGATCACCACCAGCACCCAGGGGCGCCACCAGCCCACCAGCGCCAGGGCGCCGATCAGCGCGGTGAGGCGCAGGCCGGCGTGGCTGACCCCGCCGTCGCTTGCCGGCTCGGCATGGCGAGCCGGGATCTCGGGCAGGTCCGGTCGGGGTGGGGCCTGGATGTCGGTCATGGGGTGGCGGTCCTCGGGGGGCGATCGGCAGCCATAACGCTACGGGCTGCAGCCCGAGCGCGGCGGTCGGCCTCCACGACGTCGTCGACGTCGCGCGGCACGGCGCCGTCGTGGCGGTCCAGCACGGCGGCGGCCACCGCGGCGATGTCGACCCAGGCGATGGTGCCGGCGAGGAAGGCCGCCACCGCCTCCTCGTTCGCGGCGTTGAGCCAGGCCGGGGCCAGCCCGCCGGCGCGGCCGGCGGCGTAGGCCAGCCCGAGGCAGGGGAACGCCCCGTGGTCGGGCGGCTCGAAGTCGAGGCGCGCCAGGGCGGTCCAGTCGATGGCGCCGAACGGGGTCCCGATGCGGTCGGGCCAGGCCAGGGCGTACCCGATGGGCAGGCGCATGTCGAGCACCGAGAGCTGGGCGATGGTGGACCCGTCGGCGTAGGTGACCATCGAGTGCACGATCGACTGCGGGTGGACCACGACGTCGATGTCGTCGTAGCCGACGCCGACCCCGGCGTCGCCGGCCGGCGCGCCGAAGAGCTCGTGGGCCTCGATCACCTCGAGGCCCTTGTTCATCAAGGTCGAGGAGTCGACGGTGATCTTGGGTCCCATCGACCAGGTGGGGTGGGCCAGCGCGTCCTCGATCGACACCTCGGCCAGCTCGGACCGGGAGCGGCCGCGGAAGGGTCCGCCGCTGGCGGTGAGCACGAGGCGGTGGACCCGGGCGGGGCCGTGGGGGTCTCGCGAGCGCAGGCACTGGTGGATGGCGCCGTGCTCGCTGTCGACCGGGACCAGCTCGCACCCCGGGGTGCGTCGGGCCGCCTGCACCACCGGGCCCCCGGCGATGAGCGACTCCTTGTTGGCGAGGGCGAGGCGTCGCCCGGCGTGCAGGGCGGCGAGGGTGACCTCCAGCCCGGCGAAGCCCACCACGCCGTTCACGCACACGTCGGCCTCGGCCCCCAGGCTGGCGAGCCCCTCGGTGCCGGCTCGGACCTCGACGCCGGCGACCCGATCGGCCAGGGTGCGAGCGGCGGCCTCGTCGGTGACCGCCACCACACGAGGGCGCACCGCCTCCACCTGGGCGACGAGCTGATCGAGGTTGCGGCCGCTGGCGCCGAGCGCCACCACCTCGAAGCGATCGGGCTCGGCCGCCACCACGTCGAGCGCCTGCGTCCCGATGGAGCCCGTGGACCCGGCGAGGGCGACGGTGGTGGTCATGCGCGGGTGCTCACGAGGCGGCGGCGGGCGCCGTCAGCCGATGTGGCCGATGGTCACCGCCAGCCAGAACACGGTGGGGAGCACGAAGAGCATGCTGTCGAAGCGATCGAGCACGCCGCCGTGACCCGGGAGGATCGACGACATGTCCTTCACCCCGAGGTCGCGCTTGAGCAGCGACTGGCAGAGGTCGCCCAGGGGGGCCGCCACGGCGGCGCCGATGCCGAGGATGAGCGCGGCGCCCACGCCGTCCCAGGGGCCGAGCTTGAGCATGCCGACCGCCACGATGGCGACGATGAACGCCACCGCCATGCCGCCCACCAGGCCCTCGAAGGTCTTGTTGGGCGAGGCCGCCGACACGGGTCGGTGACCCATGGACTTGCCGATGAACAACCCGCCGACGTCGTAGGCGACGGCGGTGAGCACCGCCACGAGCAGCAGGGCCCGGCCGTCGGCGACGGCCAGCATGGCGGCGGCCGACGAGCCGAGGCCACCCACCCAGATCACGCCGAGCAGGGTGGCGCCCGACCCCTCGAGGACCCGAGGATCGTGGCCGCCGGCACCCACGAGGTACCAGGCCAGCAGGGCGGCCAGCACCAGGAACGTGATGAGCGGGAAGGCGATGGGACCCCGCCAGTAGACCGCCAGCGGGAACAGCGCGCAGGCCGCCACGCCCAGGGGCGTGGCCGACTCCCAACCGACCTTGCGCAGCACGGCGAAGTACTCGATGGCCGACAGCGCGAGGACCGCCACCACCAGCAGCATCGTGGCGCCGGGGCCGATCTTGAGCAGCACGGCGGCGAGGACGGCGAGCCCGACCCCGACCCCGATGGCCACGGGCATGTTGCGCTCGCCGCCGCCCGTGGTGGGCCCGAACGTGGAGCTGGGCTCCGGACGGGTGCCGACGCGGGTGGCGGCCACCACCGGCTCCTCCTCGGCTTCGTCGTCCCAGGACTCGGGGACCTCACCGGCCTCCGATGCGCTCCAGTCCTCGTCGTCGGCCCAGCCGGCGTCCGGCGCGCCCGCCCCGGCCTCGGCGGTGCGCTCCCCCACCCGCTCGTCGAGGTCGTCGAAGCTGAAGTACTCCTCGTGGCTGGGCTCGGCGTCCTGGTCGCCCAGGGCACCGACCCGCACCTCCTCGCCGTCGGCGGCGAGGGTCTCCATGTAGCCGTCGTCGGCCCAGTCGTCGTCGGCGTCGCGCCAGCGGGGGGTGGACGTGGCGAAGGAGGACCAGGCGTCGAGGTCGTCGCCACCGTCGCCCAGCAGGGGCCCGTCGTCGCCGATCAGCACCGCCGGCACCTCGCCGGTGGGCGGCTCGGTCCAGTGGGGCAGCTCGACCGGCCCGGTGACCGGATCGGGGGCGGGCTGCACCGGCGGCCGCTCGATGCGGGTGGGGTCGGCGCTGGCGTCGAGCGGGAAGCGCAGGGCGGGGCGAGGCCCGGCCGGCGGGGCCGGGGGCCGGTCGCCGAAGCGGAGCTGGTCGTCGCTGCGGCGGGGGGCGACGTCTCCCCGCTCGATGGCCTCGGCGGCCTCGGCGGGGCCGATGATGCGGACGCCCTCGGCCGGGTCGGCCGCCTCGTCGTCGTCTGGTCGGGACCTGCGCTGGTCGTCCATGGAACCTCCTGGGGAACCCCGCCCGGCGGCACCGCCTCCCGGGTGGGTGAGCCGGCGGCGACTGCCGCCTCGGTGGCTCACGATCGTGGTCAGCCGGTGGCACCCACCGGCAGCGGTCAGTCTTCGAGCAACTCCTGCTCCTTGTGGCCCAGTGCGGCATCGATCTCGGCTTCGGCGGCCTGGGTGAGCTTGTCCAGCTCCTTCTCGGCCCGGGCGAGGTCGTCCTCGGACAGCTCGCCGTCCTTCTGCATGGCCTCGAGGTCGTGGCGGCCGGACCGACGGAGGTTCCGCACGGTGATGCGGCCCTCCTCGGCCATGCCCTTCACGACCTTCACGAACTCCTTGCGGCGCTCGGTGGTGAGCGGCGGGAACGAGAGGCGGATGCTGTGCCCGTCGTTGCTGGGGTTGAGGCCCAGGTCCGAGCGCTGGATCGCCTTCTCGATGGCCCCCATGGCGCCCTTGTCGTAGGGGGTGATCACCAGCATGCGGGCCTCGGGCACCGAGAAGCCGGCGAGCTGCTGGAGGGGCACCTCGGATCCGTAGTACTCCACCGGCAGCTTCTCCACCAGGGCGGGCGCAGCCCGTCCGGTGCGGATGTTGCCGAAGTCCGCTCGGGTGTGCACCACCGCCCGGCCCATCCGCTCCCGGGCGTCGTCGAGGACCATGGCCACCATGTCGTCGCTCATCGGGCTTCCTGCTGATGCGGGATCACCTGACCAGGGTACCGACTCCCGGTTCGCCGATGAGGACACGCCGCAGATTGCCCACCTGCAGCGCGTCGAACACGACGATCGGGAGGTCGTTGTCCATGCAGAACGTGATCGACGTGGGATCCATGACCTTCAGGCCGCGGTTGAGCACGTCCATGTAGGTGATCTCGTCGAGCTTGGTGGCCTCGGGATCGAGCTTCGGGTCGGCCGTGTACACGCCGTCCACGCCGGAGTGCGTGCCCTTCAGGACCGCCCCGGCGGACAGCTCGGCGGCCCGCAGGGCGGCCGGGGTGTCGGTGGTGAAGAAGGGGGCGCCGAGGCCGCCGGCCAGGATGACCACGCGGCCCTTCTCGAGGTGCCGCTCGGCGCGGCGACGGATGTAGGGCTCGGCGATCTGCTCCATGTGCACCGCCGACATCACCCGGGTGGGCTGCTCGAGCTGCTCGAGCGTGTCCTGCAGCGCCAGGGAGTTGATGATCGTGGCCAGCATGCCCATGTAGTCGGCCTGGGCGCGGTCCATGCCCGCGCCGGCACCGGTCATGCCCCGCCAGATGTTGCCGCCGCCGATGACGATGGCGACGTCGACGCCCATGGAGCGGGCGTCGACGACGTCCATGGCCAACTGGCGGACGACGGAGCCATCGATCCCGTACCCCGCCTCGCCGGCGAACGCCTCGCCGGACAGCTTGAGGATGACCCGGGGCCAGCGGGGTTCGGGACCGGCGGACACGCTCAACCGCCGATCGCCACCAGGGCGAACCGCGCCACGCTGGCGTCACCGAGGAGCTGGGCGATCGACTGCTTCTCGTCCTTGACGTAGGCCTGCTCGAGCAGGACCCGGTCCTTGAACCAGCCCGACAGGCGCCCGTCGACGATCTTCTCGATGGCGGCCTCGGGCTTGCCCTCGGCGCGGGTGATGCCCTCGAGCACGTCGCGCTCCTTGGCCACCTCGTCGGCCGGGACGTCGTCCCGGGTGAGGTGGGTGGGCTTGGTGAAGGCGATGTGGACGGCGACGTCGTGGGCGAGCTCGGCGGAACCGCCGGCGAGCTCCACCACCACGCCGAGCACGCCGCGCCCGTCCTGGCGGTGCACGTAGGTGTCGACGACGTTCCCCGGGGCGGCCTCGATGCGCACGACCCGACCGAGCTCGATGTTCTCCTTGAGCACGACCTTCATGTCGTCGATGGCCTCGGCCTTGGAGCTGGCCGCGGCCTCGCCCTCGGCCGCCACGAGGGCGGCGATCTCCTGGACGAGCGACGAGAACTGGTCGGACTTGGCCACGAAGTCGGTCTCGCACTTGAGCTCGGCGATGGCGGCCACGCCCTCGTAGGAGGCCACCGCGACGGTGCCCTGGCTGTTGTCGCGGTCCTCGCGGGCGCCGGCCTTGGCCAGGCCCTTCTCCCGGAGCCACTTGGTGGCGGCCTCGGCGTCGCCGCCGTTCTCCTGGAGCGCCTTCTTGGCGTCCATCATCCCGGCGCCCGTGGACTGGCGCAGGGCCTGCACGTCCTTGGCGGTGAACTCAGGCATCGGGGGTGGTCTCCTCGGTGGTCTCGGCGGCGGCCTCGAGCGGCCTCCGGCTCAGGGGTGGCCTCGGGCGTCTCCACGACCTCCGGCGGCGAGGCTGGGAGAGCGGCCTGCTGGGCGGCGATCGCCTGCGCTCGGCGGCCTGGGCGCCTGGCGGCGGGCCTCGGCCTGCTGGGCGGCGACGGCGGCCTCCTCCTCGGCGGTGCGGTCGCGCGCCGCCGGCTTGGCGCCCGGCTTCTTGGAGGCCATGAGGTGGCCCTCCTCGACAGCGTCGGCGATCACGCGGCTCATGAGGGTGCCGGAGCGGATGGCGTCGTCGTTGCCCGGGATCGGGTACTGGATGACGTCGGGGTCGCAGTTGGTGTCGACCACGGCGACGATCGGGATGCCGAGCTTGTTGGCCTCGGTGACGGCGATGTGCTCCTTCTTCGTGTCCAGGATGAACACGAGGTCGGGCAGGCGCTCCATCTTGGCGATGCCGCCCAGGTTCCGCTCGAGCTTCTCGAGCTCGCGCGAGATCATGAGGGCTTCCTTCTTGGGCATGGCCTCGAACTCGCCCGAGTCCCGCATGCGGCGGTACTCCTGCATCTTGGCGACGCGCTTGGACATGGTCTCGAAGTTGGTGAGCATGCCGCCCAGCCAGCGCTGGTTGATGTAGGGCGACCCGGACTTCTCGGCGTAGGACTGGATCGGGTCCTGGGCCTGCTTCTTGGTGCCCACGAACAGCACCGTGCCGCCCTCGGCGACGGTGTCGCGGATGACCGTGTAGGCGGTCTCGATCCGCTTCAGGGTCTGCTGCAGGTCGATGATGTAGATGCCGTTGCGGTCACCGAAGATGAAGCGCTTCATCTTGGGGTTCCACCGACGGGTCTGGTGCCCGAAGTGCACCCCCGCGTCGAGCAGCTGCTTCATGGTGACGACTGGTTCGCTCACGAACCGCTCCTTCTCCCACGGTTGTGCGAGACCCGGGACCGAAGCGCCGCCGCACCGGGGTGCGGAGACGACCGTGGGTGGACCCGGGCGGACGTTGGTACGCGGCCCACCCCGTGGTGGACCGGCGGACCACTCTAGCGACGGCCCCACGCCGGCCCCAAGCGAGGCCCGCCGTCGAGGGGCACCAGCAGGACCCGCCCGCCGAGCACCGGCCGGCCCCAGAGCGAGGCGGGGTCGAGGTAGACCCGGCGGCGCCGGACGCCCACGTGGAACCGCTCCCCCGCCACCCCGACCATGGCGCCCCCGCGCACCCGCTGACCGACCCGCACCCGGATGGCGGCGAGGTACGAGTACGACGAGCGGAGCCCGTCGGGGTGGAGGATCGTGACGTAGAGGGCACCGGCCACGGGCCCGGCGAACACCACCGCCCCGGGGCCGATGGCGCGGACCGCGCTGCCGGGGACCGTGGCGTACTCGATGCCCCGGTTGCCGGCCATCCATGGCTCGGGTGGTGGACGGAAGGGATCGGTGACGGGCGCGTCAACGGGCGGGGCGTAGGTGCGGTTGCCGGGGCCCCCGGTGCCGGTTGGGCGGCCCCAGGCGGGTGCAGCGGCGCCGACCAGCGCGGCCACCAGCAGGATCCAACCCAGCAGCAGCGCCCGCATCTTGCGGGCGGCGGCGCTCACCGGCGACCTCCGAGGTGGACCGCCGCCGGCGGCCCGGGGCTCAGGCGCGCTCGCGGTTGGCCGCCTGCATGCGGCTGCGCAGCTGGAGGACCGCCTTGGTGTGGATCTGGCTCACCCGGCTCTCGGTGACCTTCAGGACCTGGCCGATCTGGGCCAACGTGAAGTTCTCGAAGTAGTAGAGCGTGAGCACGATCTTCTCCCGCTCGGGCATCCGCTCGATGGCCTCGGCGAGGTGGGTGCGCATCTCCCGCAGCTCCGCGAGCGCGCCCGGCCCCTCGGCCTGGTCCGGGATGGTGTCGCCGAGGGTGGCCGCATCGCTCCGGTCGCCCAGCATCTCGTCGAGGGCGGCGATGCCGGTGAGCGACAGCTGGCCGAGCACCTGCTGGAGCTGGGCCTCGGTGTAGCCGAGCTCGGTGGCGAGCTCGGCCTCGGTGGGCGAGCGGTGCAGGGAGGACTCGAGCTTCGAGAACGCCCGCTCGACCGCCCGGCCCTTGGCCCGCACCGATCGGGGCACCCAGTCGATCGAGCGGAGCTCGTCGAGGATGGCGCCCTTGATGCGGGAGATGGCGTAGGTCTCGAACTTGAAGCCGCGGTCGGGGTCGAACTTCTCGATGGCGTCGATCAGGCCGAAGATCCCGTAGCTGACGAGGTCGGATTGCTCGACGTTCTGCGGCAGCCCGACCCCCACCCGACCCGCCACGTACTTCACCAGCGGCGAGTAGTGCAGGATCAGCCGGTCCCGCTGGTCCCGCGTGCGGTCGGCGCGGTAGGCCCGCCACAGGTCGGTCACCCCGTCGGCGCTCATCGCCGCCTGCTCGGGCTAGGCACGGGGATGGGTCTCGTCGAACACCGCACGCAACCGTTCGCGGCTGACGTGGGTGTAGATCTGCGTGGTGGCGAGGTCGGCGTGGCCGAGCAGCTCCTGCACGGCGCGCAGGTCGGCGCCGCCGTCGAGCAGGTGGGTGGCGAAGGTGTGGCGCAGCGCGTGGGGATGGGTGGGCTCGAGCGAGCGACGGTCGAGGATCCGGCGGCAGTCGCGCGGGGTCAGGGGGTTGCCGCGCTGGTTCACGAAGACCACGTCGGCAGGAGCACCCTCGGCTGCAAGGACTCGGCGTCCATCGTCGAGCCAGGACCGCAGCGCGCCCACCGCCGGCTCCGACAGCGGGACCACCCGCTGCTTGGACCCCTTCCCCCACACCCGGGCCTGGCCACGGTCGAGCGAGAGGTCCTCCCGTCGCAGCCCGCAGAGCTCGGCCACCCGCAGCCCGCTGCCGTAGAGGACCTCGAGCACGGCGTCGTCGCGCAGGCGGCGAGCCCGCAGCACCCGATCGTCGGCGTGGGAGGTGCGAGCCGCCTGATCGGTGGAGGCGGCGGTCGGTTCCGGCGGCGGCTCGAGCAGGTGCTGGAGCTGGTCGTCGTGGAGGACCCTGGGCAGTCGGCCGGTGCCCCGAGGGGCGCGGAGCGTGAGCGACGGATCGGCCGCGAGGCGGCCCGTGCGCGTGGCCCAGCGGAAGTAGCGCCGCAGCGCCGAGGTCCGACGGGCGATCGTGCGGGGTGCGGCCGAGCGGTCCCCGAGGTGCACGAGGTACTGCCGGAGCACCCGACGATCCACCTCGGTGGGCGCGTCGACCTGCCGATCGGCGGCCCATCGGGTGAAGTCGACGAGGTCCCGGCGGTACGCGTCGATCGTGGCGGGCGCCGCTGCGGTCAACGACCCCAGGAAGGCATCGAACTCCCAAGCCA
The DNA here is from genome assembly GCA_019639095.1 of Actinomycetota bacterium. Taxonomy (GTDB): domain Bacteria; phylum Actinomycetota; class Acidimicrobiia; order Acidimicrobiales; family Iamiaceae; genus Aquihabitans. The sequence continues at coordinate 1,517 of JAHBSN010000091.1, read as the reverse complement.
CGCCCCCACCGTACCGAACGGGCCCGACGGCGGGTCCGTCCCGATGCGCTCACCGGGCCGGCCGCCGGGACGCCACGGCCTCGTACCAGCCGCCGGTGCGGATGATGCGCCCAGCGGCCTCCAGGGCCACGAGGGCACGCGAGACGTCTTCGAGCTCGAGCTCGCAGCGGGCCACGACCTCCGCCAGCGCGCTCGGCTGGTGGCCCACGGCGTCGAGGACGGCGCGGGCGGTCGGGTCGAGGGAGGCGAGTGCCCCGGGCGCCTCGGGCAGCGGTGCCGGAGGTCTCAGGCCGAGGTGGTCCAGCACGTCGGTGGTGGACCGGACCAGGTGGGCCCCGTCGAACAGGAGGTCGTTGGTGCCCGCCGAGGCGGGGGCGCTCGGATGGCCGGGCACGGCGAGCACGGGCACGTCGCGCTCGAGCGCCTCGCCGGCGGTGAGGATGGAGCCGCCGACGACCCGGGACTCCACCACCACCACGGCATCGGCCAGGCCGGCGATGATGCGGTTGCGGGCGGGGAACCGCCACGACGACGGCCGGACCCCCAGCGGTACCTCCGACACGAGCACGCCGTGGCGCGCCACGAGGTGGTGCAGCTCGGCGTGGCGCCGGGGGTACACGACGTCGAGCCCCGCAGCGACCACGCCCACGGGTGCACCGACGATCTGGGAGGCCGGTTCGGCCACCGAGGCGGCATGCAGGGCGCCGCGGTGTGCGGCGGCGTCGATGCCGAGGGCCAGGCCCGACACCACGCCGACCCCCGCCGCGGCGAGCTCGGCTCCCCAGCCGGCGGCGAGGTCCCTGCCGGCGCGGGTGGCGTTGCGGGTGCCGACGATGGCCACCGTGGGCGCATCGAGGACCTCCGGGTCGCCCTGCGCGAACAGCACGGCCGGCGGAGCCGGGTCGTCCCGCAGCCGCGCCGGGTAGCCGGGCGTGCCCTCCACGAGGACGCGACGCCCGTCGGCGGCGTGGCGCTCGAGCTCGCGCTGCGGGTCGGTGGCACGGGCCGCGTCGACCAGCTCGGGCACCGCCGCCTCGCCCAGCCGGGCCCGGGGGCCCGCCAGCGCCAGGATCTCGCCGGTTCGTCCCCGCAGCAGCGTGCGCCAGGCGGTGGGAGCACCTACCTCCCGGTGCCAGCGCAGGAGCGTGGCGGGACCGATGCCCGGAAGTCCGCAGAGGGCGATCAGGTGGGCGGCCACCTCCGACCACTCGAGGGCCTGCGGGTCGATGTCGCCGTTCGGCGCTGCCGTCATGCCGCCACCCCCTCGACGCCCGCCACGTCGGCCCGGAGCTGCAGCGCCGTGCCCACCTGGCCGGCGGTGAGCGGACCCCGGTGGTCGGCGAGGTCGGCCAGGGTGAGCGCCACCCGGCGTATCCGGGTGAGGCCCCTCGCGCTGAGGCGGCCGGTGCGCAGCACCGTGGCGAGCAGGTCCCGCGCCTCACCCGCGAGCGGGGCCCAGCGGTCGAGCTCGTGGCCCTCGAGCTCGGCGTTGGCGCGCACCCCCCGCTCGGCGGCGC
>JAHBSN010000090.1 GCA_019639095.1 Actinomycetota bacterium | reverse complement strand
GGACCCGGCGATCGACGGGGGCGCAGCGGCGTTCCTCGGCACGCTCACCGACTACCCCGGCGACTCGCACCGCTACTTCGTGCCCTACGACGGCCTCGACCGGGAGATCCCGGGCCTGTGGCTGTCCGGCTCCGACGGCGCCTGGCTCCGCGAGGAGCTGGCCAGGGGACCGGTGACCGTGCGCATCGAGGTGGTGGCCGAGACCGAGGACATCACCACCGTGAACGTCGTCGGCGAGCTGCCCGGCGCCACCGACGAGGTGGTCATGGTCGGCTCGCACCACGACGGACCGTGGTCGTCCGCGGTCGAAGACGCCAGCGGGATCTCGCTGGTCCTGGCCCAGGCCACCTACTGGGCGGCCCAGCCGGCGGAGCGCCGCCCGCACCGTCTGGTGTTCGTGCTCCAGGGCGGGCACATGTCCGGCGGCGCCGGCCTGCGCGGCTACATCGCCGCCCACGCCGACGAGCTCGCCGACGTGGTGCTCGAGGTGCACCTGGAGCACGCTGCGCTCGAGTGCGAGGTGGTCGACGGGCAGGCCGTGCCCACCGACCGGGCCACGCCCCGCTGGTTCTTCACGAGTCGCATCCCGTCGCTCGAGGCCGCCGTGGGCGAGGCGATCGAGGGCGAGGAGCTGTGGCGATCGCTGATCCTGGCGCCCGACGCCTTCGGGGCCTCGCCCCCCACCGACGGCTCGGGCTACCACCTGGCCGGGGTGCCCGTGGTCAACGTGCTGGCTGCACCCTTCTACCTGTTCGACGAGATGGACACCCTCGACAAGATCGACCGGGACCACCTCGTGCCCCTCACCCGGGCCACGATCCGCATCATCGAGTCGGTGCGAGCCGAGACGGCGGCCGGCCTGCGGGCGAAGGTGGTCTGAGCGGCCCCGAGCGCCGGCGTGCGAACAGGTCGGGGGCGAGCGGGGGAAGACCGATCCTTGAGGAAGCGCGCCGAAGGGCCGATGAGAAGGGGAGCGATGCATCGGGGGCCGGCCGCGCCTGCCCACAGGAGGGTTCACGTCATGTCGGTGGCACTGCACGGTCCGGGGCCGAGGTCTCGATCGGCTCGGTCGGTCGTCCTGGCTGCGCTGCTGGCCCTGGTGCTGAGCGGGTGCACCCTGAACAGCCTGTGGGCCTGGGGGGCCAGCGACCTCGGGCAGGTGGGCACCGGCACCAGCGCCGACCAACCGAACCCCGTCCAGGTGGGCGGCCCCACCTGGAAGGCGCTGACGAGCGGCGGCCAGCACACCTGCGGGCTCCGCGCCGACAACCGCCTGTGGTGCTGGGGCTACAACGCCAGCGGCCAGGTGGGCGACGGCACCACCACCAGCCGGTTCAGCCCGGTGGCGGTCGGGAGCAGCACGTGGAAGTCGGTCTCGGCGGGCAGCGACCACACGTGCGCCATCCGCAGCGACGACACGCTGTGGTGCTGGGGCCAGAACGGGTTCGGCCAGGTCGGCGACGGCTCCACCACCGATCGCCCGAGCCCGGTGGCGGTCGGGTCCAGCACGTGGAAGTCGGTGTCCACCGGTCAGCTCCACACGTGCGCGGTCCGCAGCGACGACAAGCTCTACTGCTGGGGCTACAACGGCTACGGCACGCTCGGCGACGGCTCCACCACCGATCGCCCGAACCCGGTCGCGGTCGGCACCAGCACCTGGAAGTCGGTCTCGGGTGGTGGCTTCCACATGTGCGGGCTCCGCAGCGACGACAAGCTGTGGTGCTGGGGCGAGAACGCCTGGGGTCAGGTGGGCGACGGCTCGAGCACCCAGCGCAACGCGCCGGTGCAGGTGGGGGCGGGCACCTGGAAGTCGGTCGCGCTGGGCGGCCGGCACACGTGCGGCATCGCCGGCGACGACACGATGTGGTGCTGGGGCTACAACAACTACGGCCAGGTGGGCGACAACTCCACCTACACCCGGACCAGCCCGGTGCCGATCGGCTCGGCCACCTGGAAGTCGGTCGACGCCGGCGGCTACCACACCTGCGGCATCCGCACCGACGCCAAGCTGTGGTGTTGGGGCTCCAACTCCAAGGGCCAGGGGGGAGACGGTTCGGCCACCGACCGGCTGTACCCGGTGGCGGTCGGGTCGGCCAGCTGGAAGTCGGTCACCGCCGGTGGCCAGCACACCTGCGGGCTGGAGGCCGACAACGTCCGCAGCTGCTGGGGCTTCGGCCAGCGGGGGCAGCTGGGCGACGGCACGACCGGCGACCAGCTCGTGCCCGAGCGCATCGGCGGTGACCTGCCGAACTGGACCCAGGTGTCGGCGGGGAACCGCCACAGCTGCGGGATCTCGAAGGCGAACAGCACGCTGTGGTGCTGGGGCTCGAACGCCTACGGCCAGCTCGGCGACGGCACCACGTCGAACCGGACGGTGCCGGTGCAGGTGGGGTCGAGCACCTGGAAGAGCGTGGCGGCCGGCTTCCGCCACACCTGCGCGATCCGGTCCGACGACAAGCTGCTCTGCTGGGGGTACAACGCCACCTACGGGGCCGTCGGCGACGGGACGACCACGAACCGGACCTCCCCGGTGCTGGTGGGCAGCGCGTCGACCTGGAAGTCGGTGAGCCTCAGCGCCGGCACCGACAGCTACCACTCGTGCGCGATCCGCAGCGACGACCGGCTGTGGTGCTGGGGCCGCAACGACGCCGGGCAGGTCGGCGACGGCACCGCGCCCACCACGCAGAAGGCCCCGGTGGCGGTCGGCACCGCGTCGTGGAAGGCGGTGGCGGTCGGGGGCCTGCACACCTGCGCGATCCGCAGCGACGACACCCGGTGGTGCTGGGGCAGCAACGCCGCCGGCCAGCTCGGCGACGGCACCACCACCTCACGGTCGACGCCGACGCAGGCCGGCTCGACCACGTGGAGGTCGCTGGCCGGCGGGAGCTCGCACACCTGCGGCATCGACACGGCCTCGAAGCTGTGGTGCTGGGGTCGCAACCTCGACGGCCAGGTGGGCGACGGCTCCACCACCGACCGGCTGAGCCCGGTGGCGGTCGGCACCGCCACCTGGAGCGCGATCAGCGCCGGTGTGGGCCACACCTGCGGGATCCAGACCAGCGGCGGCACGATGTGGTGCTGGGGTCTCAACGGCGATGGCCAGCTCGGCCTGGGCACCACCACGAACGGGGCGGCCAACCGCTCGCCCCAGCGCGTGGGCGTGCTGAGCAGCTGGGCCACCGTGTCCGCCGGCGGCTACCACACCCTCGGCACCCTGGTGGGCTGAGGCGGGGCCGTTCGGTCCCGGCGGGTGCGGACTACGTTCGACCCATGGCCGTCACCGCCGGGGATCCCGCCCCGGGCTTCTCGCTCCCGGGCACCCTCGACGGCGCCCGGCGCACCTACACCCTCGACGAGTTCCGGGGCCGCACCGTGGTCCTGATCTTCTACCCGGGGGACAACACCCCGGTCTGCACGCGCCAGCTCAACACCTACACCGGCGACATCGACCGGTTCCTCGAGCTCGACGCCCAGCTGCTCGCGATCAGCCCCGAGGACCTCGACAGCCACGAGGGCTTCGCCGAGCACCAGGGCGGGTTCGCCTTCCCGCTCCTGGCCGACGTCGACAAGGACCTGGCCCGCGCCTACGGCGTGCTCGGCCCGCTCGGGTTCTACCGGCGGTCCGTCTTCGTGATCGACCCGAACGGGAAGCTGGCCCACGTCCACCGGGGGTACGCCGGGGCCACCTTCCGGAAGACCCCGGAGCTCCTCCACGCCATCGAGCAGGCCCGGGCCCAGGCGTCCTGATCGCCTGCCGGCGACCGGTCCTCGAGGGATCAGCGGCGCCGGAGCCGGTGGAGGTGGACCTCGGTGGGACGGAGCTGGCCGCGGAGCCACATCGGATCGCCGGCCGATGCCGGTGACGTGTAGTCGGCCACCAGGAGGGAGCCGTCGGGTTCGGGGACCACGGCCGCGAACGACGTGTCGCCGCGGGACGGAAGGTCCACGACGGGCTCGAGGACGCCCTGGTCGGCGTCGACCCGGTAGAGCGTGCTGCGCTTGCGCGTGAGCGACCAGATCGCCTGGTCGACCCGGATGGCCGCCCCGCCCGGGCACCACGCCGGCACGTGGTCGTAGCGGCCGCCGAACGCCACCTGGCGCCGGGCGAGGAGGAACGGTTCGCCCGCCCAGAGGAACAGGTGCGGCGAGTCGGGTTTGCGCGGGAGCGGGTGGACGGCGAGCCGTTCGAGGTCGGCGCCGACGAGGAGGTCGCCGCCGCGACGGGTGGGGCCCTCGTTGCGGGTGACCCCGAGCAGGCGCCCATCGGGAAGCTCGAGGAGCTCGCACTCCGTGCCGCCGGGGTGCACGTCGACCGGGTCGCTCCACGTGTCGAGGTCGTCGCTCCACCGCACCTCCACCACCGGATCCGCCGGCCGGGCGCTGTACATGCGCTCGGCGCCGCGGTAGCCGATGAGCGCCCACCGCCCCCGGATCCGGCGGATCCGCCAGGGGACCACGCCCTCCGGTAGGACGCAGGTGGGCTCGGTCCAGGTGGTGCCGTCGGTGCTGGTCCGGTGGACGCCACGAGGCTGGAACCGCTTCGGATCGGTGCCGAGGCGCATGAACCAGAGGTGCAGCTCGTGGCCCGCGTCCACCCAGCGCGGCTCGCGCACGTCGGCGCCGAGGGCGACGGTGGCCTCGTGGCGCCAGGGCCCCTCCGGCCCGGGAGCCGAGCTGACCTCCAGCCGGGCCTCGGCCGAGGCGAAGTGCGACGGGGCCGTCCGCCACGCCAGCCACAGGCGGTCGGCGAAGCGAACCAGGTCGAGGTTGTTGTTTGCGGCGAGCGGCACGGTGCCCGCGGCGGCGGGGCCGGGGACGAGCGGGCCCAGGGACTCGACGGCGATCACCCCGGCAGTCTGGCCGCGACGACGGCCGCGAACGGACGAGGAGCGGCGGCTGGGGCGTCGGTAGCGTCTCGACCCGTGCGCGCTCCAGCCCGTCCACCGCTCGTGGCCCGTCACCCCGGTCCGGCGCTGGTGGTGGCGGCGGTGCTGTGGGGCGCGGCCGGACTGGTGAGCCGCGCCGCACCGCTGCCGGGCCCGGTGCTCGCGTTCTGGCGCTGCCTCGTGGGCGCCGGCATCTACCAGGGGGTGCTGGCCGCCCGGGGCCGGCGGCCGTCCTGGCACGACCTCCGGGTGGCGGCGCTGGGCGGGATCGGCTTCGGGCTGTCGGTGGCCTTCCTCTTCGTGGCCTACAAGACGACCACCCTCCTGTCGGCCAACGTGATCGCCTGCTTGCAGCCGCTCGTGCTCGGGCTGGTGGCGCACCGCTACGCCGGCCGCCTCGACAGCGTGGCCTGGGGGGCCACCGGCGCCGCCGCCCTCGGCACGGTGATCGTGGTGGTGGGCTCCTCGGCCCACACGGGCACCTGGAGCCTGCGGGGCGACCTGCTCGCGGTGGCCGCCACCGCCGCCAACGTCCTCTACATCCTGGGCACCAAGCGGGCGGCGTCGGAGATCGGTCCGCTGCGGTTCCAGGCGGCGATGCTCTGGGTGGCGGCGATCGTGGTGCTGCCCGTGGCCGTGGCCACCGGCGGGGCCGAGCTGGTGCCAGGTGCCGGTGGCGTGGTGGGCGTGCTCGCGCTCATCGCGGTGGGCGGGAGCGGCCACCTCGTGTTCTCAGCGGCCCAGCGCCACGTGTCGGTGGCGGCGTCGTCGTCGATCCTGCTCTTCGAGGTGATCGCCGTGTCGGTGGGCGCCGCCATCGTGTTCGACCAGTCGATCACCGCCGTGCAGGCGCTCGGCATGCTGGTGGTCACCGGGTCCATCGCGGTGTGGATCGCCCGCACCGGCGGCGAGGCTGCGGCGGTGGAGCCCGAGCCGGCCCCCTTCGGCGCCTGAGGGCGGGCCTTCGGAGAGATCAGCCGAACGACCATGAGATGGCGTTGGCGACGAACAGGTGCTCGATGCACCGATCGGCACGCCGCGGCCTGACGCGGCTGGGGCTCCGCAGCGATGGCTGGCGTCGTTCGCTCAGGCCCGGTCGGGACCGGCGCCGGCGAGCCGCTGCAGACGGCGGGCGAGCGGGGTCGACACGTCGAGGGCGAGGGCCGTCCGGGCCGCGTCGGCGGCCTCGGCCGCGCGGGCCAGGCGGGCGAGCAGCTCGGCCCGCGAGGCGTGCCAGAAGGGGTAGCGCTCGAGGCCGGTGAGCTCGTCGAGCAGCGCCAGGGCGACCTCGGGGTCGTCGCGCTCCGCGATCGCGGCGGCTCGGTTGAGCCGCACCACCGGGGTGTCCTGCACGGTGAGCAGCACGTCGTACCAGCTCACCACCGCGGCCCAGTCGGTGTCGGCGTAGGTGGGGGCGAGGTCGTGGCAGGCGGCGATGGCCGCCTGCACCACGAACGGGTCGGGTCGGCCCGGCGTCCGACGGAGCCCTTCGCCCACCAGGACCACGCCCTCCTGGATCGCGGCGGGATCCCACCGGCTGCGGTCCTGGTCGGCGAGCAGCACGACGTCGCCGGCCGCATCGATGCGGACCGCGGATCGGGCGTGCTGGAGCAGCATGAGCGCCAGGAGTCCCTGGAGCGGCGGCTCGCCCGGCAGGAGGTCGAGCAGCAGTCGGGCGAGGCGGATGGCCTCCTCGCAGAGCGACGTCCGCAGGTGGTCGTCGCCGGCGGTGGCGGCGTAGCCCTCGTTGAACACCAGGTAGACGGTGGTGGCCACGGTGGCCAGGCGGTCGGGGAGCTCGTGGTCGGGCGGCACCCGGTAGGGGATGGCGGCCACGGCGATCTTCTGGCGGGCGCGGGTGAGGCGCTTGGCCATGGCCGCCTCGCCCACCAGCATCGCCCGCGCCACCTCGACGGTGGTCAGCCCGCAGAGCGTGCGGAGGCTGAGCGCCACCTGCACGTCGGGGGCCAGCGCCGGGTGGCAGCACGTGAACACGAGCCGCAGCAGGTCGTCGTGGACGACCGAGTCGCTCGGCTGGTCGGGCTCGCGCTCGAGCGTGCGGACCGCCTCGCTCTCCTTGTCGGGGCGGGCCTGCTCGCGGCGGATCCGATCGATGGCCCGGTGCCGGGCGGTGCGGAGCAACCAGGCCCTGGGGTTGGGCGGCACGCCCTGGTGAGCCCACGCCTCGAGGGCCTGGAGCGCCGCCTCCTGCACGGCGTCCTCGGCTCGGCCGAGGTCGCCGAGCTGGCGGGTGAGGGTGGCCACCACGGCCCGGCCCTCGCTCCGCACCAGGCGGGCGAGGGCCGAGGCCGCGTCGGCGTCGACCGGCTCGGTCAACCCATCATCGGGATGACGGGCCGGACCTCGACGGCGCCATCCCACGAGCCCGGGATCTGCGCCGCCGTGGCGATGGCGTGGTCGAGGTCGTCGCACTCGAGCAGGTAGAAGCCGGTGAGGGCCTCCTTGGTCTCGGCGTACGGGCCGTCGGTGGTGACGACGTCACCGCCCTTGCCCCCGTGCACCCGCACGGTCGTGGCCGTGGCGGTGGGGTAGAGGGCGGCGCCGCCCCGGATGATCGCCGCGGCCGACTGGCCGAACGCGCCGTACTCGGCGGTGTCGGCGGCGAACTCGGGCTGGCTCCAGTCGACGTCGCGGCTGTAGATGAGGGCGGCGTACTGCGGCATCGCTGTGGTCCTCTCGGCGGGGAACGGCGCTGGTCGCCGATCCTTCACCATGGAGACGAACGCCGGACGCCCGAAAGGACACCGCGGGACGGATTTCCCTCGTAGCGTTCGGGCATGCGCCACCCCGATGCCCTCACCGGTGAGCCCGAGCACGTCGACGCCGTGGTCGGGGCCCTGCTCGACGTGGCCCTCGAGCCCATCGTCGACCTCGTGATCACCGCCGACGACACGGGCTACGAAGCCCGGGCCGTGGACGGGCGGGTCCGCTTCACGCGCGCCGACGACGGCGCCGGGTGGACGTTCGCCGAGACCGAGGTGGAGGGCCGCAACCCGCTCGGCGACCAGGCCACGGACCGGTTCGTGGGCCTCGACGCCGAGGTGGCGAACCCGTACCCCCACCGCAGCGCCAACGCGTACCCCCACGCCTACGAGATGGTGGCGCAGATCTTCGACCACCCGGCGGCGCCCGACGTGATCACCCTGCACACCCCGTCCCACAACTGGGAGGACCACGGTGGCGAGCGGGGCGAGCACGGCTCGATGAGCGCCGTGCAGGCCCGGGCGCCGTTCATCCTGGCCGGGGCCGGGGTGAAGGAGCTCGGGCTGGTGCCGCGCTCGTGTCGCCTGGTCGACGTGGCGCCCACGGTGCTGGCCCTCATGGGCGCCGCGCCCCACCCCGAGGGGGTCGGCCTCAACGGACAGCCCCTGGAGGGCGCGCTCCTGCGCCGCCAGGACGGCGACGTGCTGCACGACCTGCTCGACCACCCCTCCGGCCGCCCCGACCACGTGGTGGGCTTCCTGCTCGACGGCTGCAACCCCAACGTGCTCTACGACGCGGTGGCGGCGGGGGAGGCCCCCAACGTCGCCCGGCTGCTCGCCATGGGGGTGGGCTTCGAGCACGGCGCCTACTCGTCGATGCCCACCGTCACCCTCGCCAACCACACGTCGATCCTCACCGGCGCCCACCCGGGCCACCACGGCATCTTGAACAACGCCTGGTTCGACCGCCGCATCGGTGAGCAGGTGATCACCAACTCGCCGGCCACCTGGCCGTGGGCCATGAACACGCTGTCGCCCGAGGTGGAGACGATGTACCAGGCCGTGAAGCGCACCTGGCCCGACGCCATCACCCTCGCCGCCAACGAGCCCTGCGACACCGGCGCCGACGTGGGCACCTTCACCGCCATGCGGGCGGGGGTGATGCCCGACAAGCCGCCGCGCGCCGAGGACCTGCCCTTCGCCACCGAGCGCTTCGTGCGGCCCGAGAAGAAGTACGCCACGGCCAGCCGCATCGACCACATCGGCATGGAGCTGGCCCTCGGCGTCTGGGGCGACGGCTACCAGGGCACGAGCTACCCGCTGCCCCGCTTCTCCTGGGTGAACTTCTCGCTCACCGACGCCGCGTTCCACCTGGGCGGCCCGTGGTCGGAGGTGGCGCGGGCGTCGATCCACGACACCGACGCCCGCATCGGCCAGGTGCTCGACGCCGTGGAGCGCCGTGGCGTGTTCGATCGCACGGCCTTCTTCGTCGTGGCCGACCACGGCATGGAGGAGTCGAACCCCGCCGTCACCGGCGACTGGGGCGACGCCCTGCGCGACACGGGCGTCCCCTTCCGCGACGAGGCCTACATGTGGATCTACACCGGCGTCACCTGACCCCAGACCTGCCGAACGTGCGGTACCGGGGCGACGTTCCTGTCGATGTCGCGCGTGGAGTTCGCGATCGGGGGAGGGTCAGACGCCGTCGTTCACGCCGAGCAAGCGCGAGCGGCTGACGGCCCGCATGCCCCGGGCCAGGCCCACGGCGGCCACCACCCAGGCGAAGGCACCCAGGATCAGGCCGGCGTTCTGGGCGCCGAAGAGGGCGCCGGTGCTCTGGGAGTAGGCGATGCCGATCATCGGCAGGGTGACCAGACCGGCGGCCTGCTGCGCCGCGGCGGTGCTCTTCACGCGGGCCGACAGGCGCAGCACGATCGACAGGGTGAGCGCAAGGAACGGCGGCACCACCCACAGCATGAGGACCCACCACTGCTGCGTGGGGAAGAACCAGCCACCCACCTCCGGGCCCACGAACAGGTTCACCACCAGGGAGTACACGCCGAAGCCCAGGAGGGTGGTGGCGTAGCCCGGCAGCAGGCTGGCGATCAGCTTGCCGAGGTAGATCTCGCGCTCGTGGGCGGGAGAGTGGGCGAGGAACTCGCCGGTCCCGCGCTCGCGCTCGCCCACGATGGTGGACGCGCCGATCGCGGTGGAGATGGTGAGCGGCACCACGATCGCCACCGGCGCCAGCAGGAACACCGCCAGGGCGTAGGCGGTGCGCCCCTGGTCCGAGGTCCCCTGGATCTGGGCCTGGGCCGACTGGGGGAGGACCTTCAGCGTCTGGCTCATCTGCGAGACGACCTCGACGTCGCCGATGCGCGTGATCGACAGCAGCAGGACCGTCGGGATGAGCAGGAAGAAGATGCCGCCGAGGAAGACCATCGGCATCCAGAAGCCCTTGTCCTCGAGCAGCTGGCGGAGGTCGGACCGGGCCACGATCCAGATGCGACGGCGGTCCAGGTCCCGCCAGCGCGTGCGGGTCGGGGTGGCGACCGCCTTCGACGGCGGGGCGGCGATGGCGGTCATCGGTGATCTCCTTCGGCACCGGGCCAGCCGGTGAGGGCGGCCACCTGGCGATGGCGGTCGGTGACGGGGGCGTCGTCGGACGGGGTGAGCTGGCGCCCGCCGTCGTCGGCGATGGGCTTCTTGGTGCGCACCGCGAAGTACAGGTCCTCGAGGGTGGGCTCGAGCGGCTCGGCGCGGGTGAGGCGCACGCCGTTGGCCACGAGCGCGGTGATCACGTCGGGGATCCGGCGGTCGCCGTCGAGGTGCAGCCGGACCCGACCGGGGTCGGTGTCGGCCTCGACGTTGCGGACGCCGGGGATGTTGCCGGCGACCCCGAGCGCCTCCGGGTTCTCGGCGCCCACGAGCACCACGGTGCCCGGCCAGAACCGTCGCGTGAGCTCCGTCGGGGTGCCCGCCACGAGATCCCGGCCGTCCTCCATGACCACGACCTTGTCGGCCAGGCCCTCGGCCTCGAGCAGCAGGTGCGTGCACATCACGACGGTGCGCCCGTCGTCGGTCATCTCCCGGATCATCTCCAGCACGGCGTGGCTGGACTCCGGGTCGAGCCCCGAGGTCGGCTCGTCGAAGAGCAGCAGGTCGGGGCGGTGCAGGATCGATCGGGCCAGCGCCAGGCGGGTCTTCATGCCGGTGGAGAACCCGCCCACGCGGTGGTCGAGGGCGTGCTCGATGCCGAAGCGCGCCGCCGCGGCGCGGATGGTCTCGTCGACCTTCGGGCCTCGGCCCAGGCCGTAGAGCTCGGCGGCGTAGGCCAGGTTGGCGTGCCCGTCGAGGCGGTCGTAGAGGGCGGGCTTGGCCGACACCACGCCGCAGCGGCGGCGCACCTCCTCGCCGTGCTCGGAGGGATCGAGGCCGAACGTGCGCACCACGCCGTCGTGGGCGTCGAGCGCGCCCGTGATCATCCGGATGGCGGTGGTCTTGCCGGCGCCGTTCGGGCCCAGCAGCACGGTGATGCGGTTCTCGGGGACCACGAGGTCCAGCCCGGCCAGGGCATCGACGTCGCCGAAGCGGCGACGCACCCCGGACAGCTCGATCAGCGGGGGCGGCATGGAGCCGGGCGGCGACGGGGAGGCGCTCATGGCCCGTTCCATCGGCCTCACCAGCCCGTTCTTGACCCTGACCGTGTTGGTCCGCCACCCGGTGGGGGGCTGCGGCTAGCGTCGTACAGGTGTTCGTCCTGGGGATCGATCCCGGCCTCTCGCGCTGCGGCTACGGCGCGGTGCGCGCCCTGGCCACCGGCAACCGGGCCGAGGCCATCGGCGTGATCCGCACGTCGCCGTCCACCGACCTGCCGCTCCGGCTGGCCGAGCTGCAGGCCGAGCTGCGATCCCTGCTCGCCGAGCTGCGGCCCGACGTCGTGGCCGTCGAGCGCATCTTCTTCCAGAACAACGTCCGCACCGCCATGTCGGTCGGCCAGGCCAGCGGGCTGGCCATGGCCGAGGCGGTGGCGGCCGGCGCATCGGTGGTGCAGTACTCGCCCAACGAGGTGAAGCTGGCCGTGGCCGGCGACGGTGCGGCGGACAAGGCGCAGGTGCAGGCGATGGTGCAACGGCTCCTCGGGCTCGCCTCGCCGCCCCGGCCGGCCGACGCTGCCGATGCTGCCGCGCTGGCGCTGTGCCACCTCGCGCACGCCCCGGCCCGGGCGGCCCTCGCCCGGGCGCTGGCGAGGACGGCCCGGTGATCGGCTCCCTGCGCGGCATCCTGCTCGACCGCACCGTCGGCGGCGAGATCCTGGTGGAGGTGGCCGGTCTCGGCTACCGCGTGCTGGCCGGCCCGGCCACCGCGGCGCGCCTGGGCGACGTCGGCGCCGAGGTGTTCGTGTGGATCCACCACCACGTGCGCGAGGACGCCGACACGCTGTACGGCTTCGCCGCCCGATCCGAGCGGGACGCCTTCGAGGCCCTGCTCGGCGCCCACGGCGTGGGCCCGGCGCTCGCCCTCGCCATCCTCTCGGTCCACCCGCCGGAGAACCTGGTGCGGGTGCTGGCCGACGACGACGTCGCCGCCCTGTGCCTCGTGCCCGGCGTGGGCAAGAAGACCGCGGCGCGCCTGCTGATCGAGCTGAAGACCCGCCTCGACGTGCCGCTGGGCGACGGCGTGCCCCCCGCCGGCGAGGACGGCTCGGCGGTGCCGGCATCGGCCCGGGCCGACGTGCGAGACGCCCTGGCCGAGCTGGGCTACACGCCCGAGGAGGTGGCCGAGGCCACCCGCGACCTGCCCGACGGCGACCCCGGCACGCTGCTCAAGGAGGCCCTCCGGCGCCTGGCGGCGCGGCGATGAGCGCCGCATCCCGGCACGGGATCGGGGGCCCCCGTGCGTGACGAGCTCCTGACGCCCGAACCGGTGGCGCCCGGCGAGCTGTCCGACGAGGTCAGCCTGCG
>JAHBSN010000009.1 GCA_019639095.1 Actinomycetota bacterium | reverse complement strand
CCACGAAGTCCATCTGGATGTGTCCAGCCGCGACCTTCTCGCGGACCCCCGCCATAGCTGGGAGCGTACCGCCGCATCGCGGCATGACCAGCTCCTCGCACGCGAGATGGTCGTGCTCATGAACGTCGTCTACATCAGAGGGCATCGGAGTCTCCCGAGAAGGATGGGACGCTCTCGTGGCAGACTCGGTTCTCCAAGCTGCCAGGGCTGCCACTTGAGCGGATCCTGGTTGTGAGACGGGGAGGTCGCTTGCCGGCGACCTCCCCGTTGCCGTTACAGAACGGCTCCGGCGTGAGCGGTGAAGACCGCCCCCGGATTGGCACGGTGCCCCACGACACTGTGCCTTCGGCTGTCGTATCGATCCCTCGGGACCTCAACATTACCTCCCAAACTACACCACAGTAACTACATCGGGGTCAACGGGAAGAAGACCGCTTTAGACCACCCCAGTGCTCGCGACAATTACCGAAAGTGCGCGACGCGCGGCGCTCTCCGCCTTGATGGAGAACCGGCGCCCAATCGGTCAGTTGTGCTGAGCGTCATTGCTCAAAGTGCTGTTCAAGAAGGGTGGGAAATGCGCTGACGTACTGGGTTCTGCGATGGGCGGACCTACTCGCGGGCCATGTTGGCGAACTTGGTGTAGTGGTCGAGGAACGCGAGGCGGACCATGCCGGTGGGCCCGGCGCGGTGCTTGGCCACCAGCACCTCGGCGGTGCCGCGGTCGGGCGAGTCGTTGTTGTACTGCTCGTCGCGGTACAGGAACACCACGACGTCGGCATCTTGCTCGAGCGAGTTGTGGGCCACGATCCCGTTGGCCACGAAGTTGTGGGTCTCGAGCACGGTGGCGTCGAACACCTCCTGCTCCCCGAGCGGCTCGATCTCCACCACCCGGTCCCACAGCACGTCGGAGCTGGCGAGGTCGGCCAGGGCCTTGTCGCTCGTGATCTCGCCGATCGATGCCAGACGACCGCGTCGCATGGACCGCGGCCGTGAGGCCGAACCGAGCAGGTACGAGCCGCAGTACCGCTCCCCGAGGGCTTCGGCGAGGTCCCGATGCGAGAGGCCGGCCTGGGCCATGGCGACGAGGATCTGCGACCGAACCTCCCACGGGATCGTGTCCACGTTGGGGTTCGTCCTCACGCCGGCCAGCGCCTCGAGCGCCGGCTCGACGAGGCGGCCCCTCCGACCGTGGATGCCCACATCCTCGAGGAAGCGGCGCTGGTTCATCACGCCGTCGATCCGCACCTGGTGGAGCGGGTGGTGGTCGCCCTGCGGCACGACGGAGATCCGCGCCTGCACGCCCACGCGCAGCAGGAGCCGTTGCACGTCGTCGGCCAACCGTCGAGAGGTGGTGGCGTAGGAGAGCCGCACGCGCGGGCCCTTGCCGGACGTGTTGACACCGATGGTTCCGTCGGTAGCCCAGAGGTGTCGGAGGAACAGCCGCACCTGGTGATCCGGAACCCCGTGCACCGCATCGGGCACGAACTCGAGCGGTGCCTGGGCGAGGAGGACGAGCTCGTCGGGGTCCATCGCCTCCGGGATGAGCGGTGGGTCGAGGCGACGAGGGACGGCGACGCGCGAGCCGACCGACAGCTCGCCAAGCGGCACCCACCCGGAGACGGTGCGGAACCGGTGATTGGCGGTGGCCTCCACCTGACGCCCCGACGCGAGGCGCAAGCGGAACACCTCCTTCGTTCCGCTGGGGAACGCGTGCGTGAGCCGGGAGGGCACGAACCGCCACCGCTCGTCGAGCGCCCAGACCGCCACGTTCTGATCGCCGCTGGCGACGAGCTGTCCGAGCGTGACCTCCGCGTTGGTGTCAGCCCGGAGCAGGCGGGTCGAGGCGGTGAGGCAGCCCGATTCACGAAGGTCCGAGAGCATGGGGCGCTTGTCGGCGCGCTGCTCGAGGCCGCGGTTGAGCTGGGCCAGCGCCACCACGGGGCACTCGAGCTCGCGGGCCAGGATCTTGAGGCCACGGCTGATCTCGGCCACCTCCACCTGGCGGCTCTCGGCGCCGGAGCGGCCGCTCATGAGCTGGATGTAGTCGACCACGATCATGCCGAGCTGGCCGACCTTCGACTGCAGCCGGCGGGCCTTGGACCGGATCTCCATCACCGTGACGTTGGGGTTGTCGTCGATCCAGAGGTTGGCCTCGCCGAGGCGGCCGATGGCGTGGCTGATCCGACGCCAGTCGTCCTCGTTCAGGCGCCCGTTGCGAACCTTCGTGGAGTCCACACGCGCTTCGGAGCAGAGGAGGCGCTGGGTGAGCTCGATGCGGCTCATCTCGAGCGAGAAGAAGAGCACCGGCCGGTGGGCCTCGAGCGACGCGTGCCCGGCCATGCCGAGGGCGAAGCTCGTCTTGCCCATGCCGGGTCGGGCGCCCACCACCACGAGGGCGTTGGGCTGGAGGCCGGCGGTGAGCTCGTCGAAGTCGGTGTAGCCCGACGGGGTGCCGGTGATGGCGTCGCCGCGCTCGACCAGGGCTTCGAGGGTGTCGAGCGTCTGGTCCAACATGTCGTGGAGGCGCGACATGGAGTCGGTCTGGCGGTGCTGGGCCACCTGGAACATCATCCGCTCGGCGTCGTCCACCGCCTTGGTGACGTCGTCGGGCAGGCCATAGCCGATCTCGGCGATCTCGCCGGCCACGCCGATCAGGCCGCGCAGCAGCGAGTGCTCCTCGACGATCTTGGCGTAGCGCGCCGCGCTCGACGTGGCGGGGGTGGCGGCCTGGAGCGAGATCAGGGTGTTGGGGCCGCCCACGGCGTCGAGCAGGTCGGCCCGGCGCAGCTCCTCGGCCACGGTGACCGGGTCGACCGGCTCCCCCTGCGCCGACAGCGAGGTGATGGCCTCGTAGATGTGGCCGTGGGCCGGCTTGTAGAAGTCGTCGGGCGACAGCGACTCCGACGCCACGTCGATCGCCGTGCGCGACAGCAGCATGGCCCCGAGCAGGCTCTCCTCGGCATCGAGGTTGTGGGGCGGCACCCGTCCCGCCGGACCTCGCGTGGCGCTGCGCCGGGGACCACCACCGGGCCCGGCGTCGTAGTCGGGGGGCGGGCCGTCGTCGTAGTCGGGAGGCAGGTCGTCGTCCATGGGGTGCGGTCCAGTGTGGGGGCACGAGCCTGGGGACAGCCAGTGCCAACTACCTGTGGATGGGCTGGGGACAACGCGCAGCGTGGTCAGGCGACCACACAGCCGGGCCTCGAGAGATCGTTGTCCAGCAAAGGAAAAGCAGCCGACGCCCGGGGGACGGACCCCCGGGCGTCGGATGTGGAAACACCGGTGGATGCGCCAGGCGCACCGGGATCAGCCGACGGCGTCGGAGGCCACCTCGACGGTGACCGGGAACTCCACGTTGGCGTGGAGCTTCACCGGCACCAGGTGGGTGCCCACGGTCTTGATCGGCTCGCTCAGGTGCACCTGCTTGCGGTCGATCTCGACGCCCTTCTGGGTGGCGATGGCGGCCACGATGTCGGCCGTGGTGATCGAGCCGAACAGGCGGTCGTCGGCGCCGACCCGGGCGGTGAGGTTCACCGGCGAGTTGACGAGCGACTTGGCCACCTCTTCGGCCTGGGCCCGGGCGGCGGCGTCCTTGACGTCTCGGGCCCGGCGCATGCCCTCGGCCTGGGCCTCGGCCCCGGCGGTGGCCAGGAAGGCGAGGCCGCGCGGCAGGAGGTAGTTGCGGCCGTAGCCGTTGGTGACCTCGACCACGTCGCCCTTGTTGCCCACGCCATCGACGTCGGCACGGAGGATGAGACGCATCAGGCCTCCACCTCCTCGGCCACGATCTCCTCGTCGCCCATGAGCTCGTCGTAGTCGTCCTCGGCACCCTCGCCGCCCACGGGGGGCGGGGCGGTGGGACGCGGCGGCGGGCCGTCGGCCCGGATGCCGCGCTCGGCGCCACGGTCGCGACCGCCGCGCTGCTGGGTGACGCGGTTGGCGTAGGGCAGCAGCGCCATCTCACGGGCGTTCTTGATGGCCATGGCCACCGTGCTCTGCTGCTGGGCGTCGTTGCCGGTGACGCGACGGGCCCGGATCTTGGCCCGGTCGGACATGAACCGGCGAAGCAGGTTGACGTCCTTGTAGTCGATGTAGTCGACCTGCTCCTGGTTGAGGATGCTGATCTTCTTCTTGGAGCGGCGCGCGTTGTCCTTGTTCTTGGCGCGCTTGGGCTTCGGTGCCATCAGAACGGCTCCTCTCCGTCGTAGTTGCTGGGTTCGTTGGATGCGGGGCGCGGGGCGTTGCCGCCGCCACCGCCGTAGCCGCCACCGCCCCCACCGCCGGTGCCGCCGTCTCGGCGCTCGATCTTCTGGACCTGGGCGGTGGCCCAGCGCAGGCTCGGCGCGATCTCGTCGGCCACGACCTCGACCTTGGAGCGCTTCTCGCCGTTGTCGGTCTCCCAGGACCGCTGCTCGAGGCGGCCCGAGACCACGACGCGGGTGCCGCGCTGGATGGACTCGGAGACGTTCTCGGCCATCTGGGCCCAGCACTTGACGTCGAAGAAGGAGACCTGCTCCTCCCACTCGTTGGTCTGGCGGTTCTGCCAGCGACGGTTCACGGCCAGCCCGAAGGTGGCGACCGTCTGTCCCGAGGGCGTGTAGCGCAGCTCGGGATCGCGGGTCACGTTGCCCACGAGCGTCACGGTGTTGTCCATGGTGTCCTCCTGCGGGTCACCCGGCCTCGGCGGCCGGGGCAGGGGCTCCCAGGAGGCCGCGACGGTGGGCCTCGTGGTCGGGGAGCCGGATGATCTTGTGGCGGACGACCTCGTCCGCGAGGCGCAGGTTGCGGTCGACCCCGTCGAGCGCACCCGGCTCGGCCTCGATCTCGAACACCACGTAGAACCCTTCGGTCTTGTGGTTGATCTCGTAGGCGAAGCGGCGGCGGCCCCACTTGTCGGTCTTGGGGACGGTGCCCCCGGCGGACTCGACCTGTGCGGTCACCTGGTTGATCACCCCGGCGACGGTGCTCTCGTCGAGATCGCCGTCGAAGATGACCATGAGTTCATAGGCTCGCATCGCGAGCATCACCTCCCTGTGGACCCGGTGTGAGCCGGGGCCCCTCGCCTTGTTGCTCGGGGCAGGGTCTGCAGTTGGACCGTTCGACGTTACCGGACGGGCGCTCGGCGGACCTCATCGCGCCATGGTGCGCCGGGGGGGTGACACTCCCGGCGGCGCACCACCGACCGGGTCAGCCCGAGCTCCGGGCGAGCGGGCAGGACTCGGCGTCGACGCGGATGGTGGCGCCCTCGCCCACCCCCAGGTCCTCGAGCGCGCCGGCGGGCACCTCCAGCGCCGAGCGGAACGGCGCGTCGGCGGCGTAGCTCGGGCACGAGGCCGAGTCGCTGCAGGGGACCATGTCGACCGCCGACACGAACGCGCCACCGCCGTCGAAGTAGGCGATCGACAGCGGCATCGGGGTGTTGCGCATCCAGAAGCCGCCGTCGACGTCGGACGGGAACCGGAACAGCATCCCGTCGTAGCCGCCGAGCTCGCGGTCGGTCACCTCCATCAGGCCGCGCTGGCGCTGGGCGTCGGTGGTGGCCGCGAGCAGGCACACCTCGCAGGTGGTCCCGTCGGCGGCGGTGATGGTGGCCGCCACCTCGCCGAAGCCCGCCAGCGGCCGGCGGCCGTTGCGCGCGGGTCCGAAGCCCTCGCCCAGGCCGGTGGACGACGTGGTGGTGGTGGCCGCCCGCCGGGTGGTGGGCGCGGCGGCGTCGGACCCCCCGCTGGAGCAGGCGGCGAGCGCCACCACGGGCAGCACCAGCCACACCCATCGACGATGGGCGCATCGGCGTGCGACGGGTGGGGCGACCACCCCAGGAGTCTGGCCCCTGCGGGCGGCGTGGCTCAGGCGGGGCGGCCGTATAGGCCGAGCGTCTCGGCCACCTCGGCCGACAGGTGGTACGACTCGCTCGGTCCCGGGAAGGCCCGAGCGCGCACGTCGCCGGCGTAGGCGGCGATCGCCGCCACCGAGGCCGCCTTGAGGTCGGCGTAGCGCCGCACGAACTTGGGCGCGATGCGGTCCTCGATGCCGAGGACGTCGTGGTACACGAGCACCTGGCCATCGACGTCGGGGCCGGCGCCGATGCCGATGATCGGCACGTCGACCGCCGCGGTCACGAGCGAGGCCACCTCCGACGGCACGCCCTCGAGGACGATGGCGAAGCACCCGGCGTGGGCCAGGGCCTTGGCGTCGGCCACCAGCGCCATGGCGGCGTCGGAGCTCTTGGCCTGCACCTTGAAGCCGCCCATGGCGTGGACCGACTGGGGCGTCAGGCCGAGGTGGCCCATCACGGGGATCTCGGCGTCGACGAGGGCCTCGACCATGGGCAGGCGCTTGCGGCCGCCCTCGAGCTTCACCGCCTCGGCGCCGGCCCGGATCAGCTGGGCGGCGTTGCGGACCGTGTCCTCGGCGGAGACGTGGTAGCTCATCCACGGGAGGTCGGCCACGATCAGGGGGCGGGGCTTGGCCCGCGCCACCGCGGCGGTGTGGTGGGCGATGTCGTCGACGGTCACCTGGAGGGTGTCGTCGTAGCCCAGCACCACCATGGCCACGGAGTCGCCCACGAGGATGAGGTCGACCCCCGCCTCGGACGCGATGCGGGCGCCGGGGGCGTCGTAGGCGGTGACCATGACGAGCGGCTCCGCACCCCTGCGGACCTTGCTCCCGGCGATCCCGGGAACGGTGATGGGCGCGCCCGAGGGCGCGGACGTGGCGGTCGAGCTCATGAGAGCCTCCTTGTCATCCCGTCCAGTGCCACTCGGCTACCGGCGGTGTCACCACGGTAGAACCACCGCGGCGGGCCGTTCCATTCCGACGCCCCGCTACCGTCTCGGTCATGAGCGACCGGTGCGACTCCTGCGGCGACGGCGGCCCCGACCTCGCCACCGTGCAGCGCGTGTACGTGGTGTTCGAGGGACGCGAGGCGGTTGGCGAACGTCTCGCCGACGAGTTCGAGACGTGGTGTGCCATCTGCCGGCTCACCTACCCGCACCAGCTGGTGGAGAGCACCTGACCGGAGGTCGGCGCCCTCGGCGCGAGGCGCGCTAGCCGCCGGTTCCCGCCCCGGCCGGCGGACGGGTGGTGGGCGGCACGGTGGTGCGCGGCGGGGCGGTGGTGGCCGGCGCGGTGGTGGGCGGCACGGTGGTGCGCGGCGGGGCCGTGGTGCCGGGCGTGGTGCTGCCCGGCGTGGTGGAGCGCGGCACCGTGGTGCCGGTGGTCTGGCGGGGCCGGGTGGTCTGGGTGGTGCCGCCCGTGCCGCCCGACGAGCTGCCGATGATCACGCTGGTCCGGCCGTAGTTGGGGTCCAGCGTCTCGCCGGCCACCAGCACGTCCTTCTCGAGCTCGGGGAAGTCGTCGGCGGGCGTGTTGGCGGTGGCCACCTGCATGTAGGCGCGCCAGATCCGGGCCGGGAACGTGCCGCCCTGGACCTTGATGCCGTGGACGTTGTCCATCGGCTTGGACTCGTCGGGGTAGCCCATCCAGACCGCGGTGGTGAGCTTGGGGGTGTAGCCGACGAACCAGCCGTCGACGTTCTGCTGGGTGGTGCCGGTCTTGCCGGCCGCCGGGCGACCGATGTTGGCGTCGGACCCCGTGCCGCCGTTGACCACCTGGCGGAGGGCGTAGGTGACCCGGCCGGCCTGCTCGGGCGTGAGCACCGGCTTGGTGTCGGGCTCGTAGGTCTTCACCCGGCCGTCGGGGAACTCGACCCGCGTGACCACGATCGGCGACTTGGCCACGCCGTTGTTGGCGAGCGTGGAGTAGCCGGCCGCCATGTCGAGCACCGAGACCTGGCCACCGCCGAGCACGAGGGCGCAGAACGGCTCGAGTCCCGGTTCGGCCACGCCCATGTCCCGCGCCATCTGGAGCACCTTCTCCGGGCCGAGCCGGACCATGAGCTGGGCGTAGACGGTGTTGATGGAGTTCTTGGTGGCGCTCACCAACGAGGCCGCGCCGCCCGGGCCCCCTCGCACCTTCCACGCCGGCTCCCCGTTGAGGCACTTGGGGTCGGTGATCTCGAGGCGAGACGGCGCCGGCAGCACCGACTGGATCGAGTACCCCTCGCGCACCGCCTCGGCCAGGGCGAACATCTTGAACGTCGAGCCGGGCTGGCGACCCGAACCGCCGCCCGCCTTGCCGGTGGCCAGGTTGACCTTGCTGTTGGCGAAGTCGGTGCCGCCCACCATGGCGCGCACCCGACCGGCGTCGTCGATCGACACCACCGCCGCGCTCGGGTCGCCCGGACGGTTCAGCGTCTGGGTGACGGCGTCGTAGGCCGCCTTCTGCATGTTCAGGTCGAGCGTGGTGTACACCTTCAGCCCGCCGCCGTAGACCACGTCGGAGGGGAACTCCTTCACGAGCCACTGGCGCACGTACTCCGCGAAGTACTCGCTGCCCCAGTCGCTCCCCTTCACGTTCTCGCCGAGCGTGGACACCTTGGGGGGCGGGGCGATGAACGGTCCGTCGGGCCCGGGGGCGGCGGGATCCATGGGCACGGCGAGCAGGGCCTGCTCCTCGGCCGAGGTGAGGTAGCCCTCCTCGGTCATGGCCTCGAGCACCACGCGCCGGCGCCGTTCGGCCTCCTTCAGCGACTTGGGCCCCTTGTAGGGGTCGGCGCCGTTGGGGTTGCGGAGCAGCCCGGCGAGGAACGCGGCCTGGCCGGGGTCGAGCGCCTCCACGTCGACCTTGAACCATGCCCGCGACGCGGCCTGCACGCCGTAGGCACCGCGCCCGAAGTACACGGTGTTGAGGTAGCGGGTGAGGATCTCCTCCTTGGAGATCTCCTGTTCGAGCTTGATGGCCATCACCGCTTCCTTGATCTTGCGGGTGGCCGTCTGCTCGGAGGTGAGGTACTCCTGCTTGACGTACTGCTGGGTGATGGTGGACCCGCCCTGGCGGACGCCGTTGTTGCGCAGGTCCTGGACCGCGGCGCGGGCGATGCCCACCGGGTCGACGCCGCCGTGCTCGAAGAAGTCCCGGTCCTCGGCGGACACCACGGCGTTGCGCAGCACCTGCGGGATCTGGTCGTAGGTGACGAGCACCCGATCCTCGGTGCCGTGGAGCTGGGCCATGGCGTTGGTGGCGTTGCAGTTCACCTGGACGTCGGCGGCGCAGATGAACGAGGTCTGCTTCTGCTCCGAGGCCACCCGAGGATCCACCGGCAGGTCGATCTGGCTCAGGACGTAGATCAGCCCGGCGGCGCCCACCGTGAGGGCCAGCGCGGCCACGTAGAAGGCCCGACGCATGCGCCACAGGACGCTGCGCTTCTTGACCTTGCCCTTCCGGGTGACCTTGAGGTTGTGGACCGGGACCGGTTTACGGGTGCGCATGGGTGGGGTGCGCCTCGTGGGGCGGGGCCGGGAGCCGAGCCCGAGGGGCGGTCGGCCACGCTACCAACCGGCCCCGAGCGGTGGGCAGTCGCCCCCGGCGCTCAGCGGGCGGCGGCGCGCCCGCGGGCCGGGTTCAGCAGGAAGGTCCGGGCGAGGTGGTTCCAGGCGCAGCTGGGGCAGACCTCGACGACGTAGCAGGAGAAGCTCCCCGGCCGTCGGGCGATCGCCTGCAGCTCGCGTCGGCTGGTGATGCACCGACCGAACGCGGGCAGCCGAGGGCCGAAGACGTACGACACGAGGACGACCTTGTCGGCCTCGCACACCGGGCAGGTGATGGCGGTGGCGTCGCCCACCCTCCCGGCGGCGCGGACGAGCTCGGGGTGGGCGTCGCACACCCGTGCGGGCCACCCGACCCTTGCGGAACTCCGACAGCACCGACTGGCGCGAGCTGGTAGTCGATCTCGCCGGGAGCCCTCGGCGCCCCGGATCGACTGCGGTCGAAAGCTCACTGGCGGTGAGGCTAGCGACGGGCTCGGCGCATCGCTCCGGACCCTCGGCCGTTCCCGCTCACGGCACCGGCTCCAGGTCGACGAGGAGGGCGTGTGGTCGCTCGCGGGCGTAGGGCGCACCTCCACGCGCGTCGGAGCGAGCTCGGGCGAGTGGAGCACGTGGTCGATGCGGAGCTTGGGCCGACCCGCCGGATGGGAGAGGGCCTGGTCCACCACCGACAGCCCCGCCCAGCCGGCGAGCGGGGCCACGTCCTGCGGGGCGCACCAGGCCGCCCAGCACCACCAGCGGCCGAGGCTCGTTCACCACCACGTCGGCCAGCCGCCGCAGCTGGTGAGGCCGATGGCGCGGCACCGCCAGGTGGGTGACCCCCACCGACAGGGCGAGGCCGCCGACGCGCCACGTACAGCAGCAGCGTGCGCCGCTCCTGGGTGAACCTCCAGCGCGGCAGGCGGGGCAGCCGGTGGACCCGGAACGACCCGATCTCCCCCCGGACCAGGAGGGCGTTGCCGTACCACCCGCCCGGCTCGCGGATGGAGGGCCCGAACACGTGGTCCATCCCCAGCGCGCGGGCCACCTCGCCGGGGAGGTCGGCCATCGCCGTGCG
Organism: Actinomycetota bacterium; assembly: GCA_019639095.1. GTDB lineage: Bacteria > Actinomycetota > Acidimicrobiia > Acidimicrobiales > Iamiaceae > Aquihabitans. The sequence goes on along the minus strand of JAHBSN010000009.1, from coordinate 20,917 downwards.
CTCAGAGCAGGTCGACTCCTGGAGGCCGATGACGTCGGTGTCGAACGCCGCGCACACCTCGGCCAGCTGCGCCACGTCGACCGGCCTGCGAGCCCACCGTGCCGTGGTGGACGTTGAACGTAGACGCGCACATCACCCCAGCCTCGCACGGGGTCCCCTGAGCCCCGCCCATCCCCGGCGCCACCACGGCAGGCGGCAGACTCCGTGGTATGGCTGTCGCCCTCCCCCACCGCCGCCGGCGCCGCCCGGCTGGCACCGCTTCACCACGGCGGAGCCGCTCGAGGCCGCGGCCGTGGTCACCTACGGCGCCGAGCCCACCGAGGCCGACCTCCGACTCCTCAACCGGTGGAGGGCGCCCATGCCCCCGATCTCGCGGCAGCGGCCACAACGCCGTCAATAAATTCCCGGTTCAGCAGGGCGCCAAGGTGATCGCGGTCGACCCGAGCGCGCCGCCTGCTCGCCTGTACTGCGAGCGGGCCGAGCGGGCCGAGGTGCGGGTGGAGCTCCACCAGGGCGGCCTCGCCGAGCTCGCCTTCCTCCGGTCCGACAGCGTCGACGCGGCGCTCAGCGTCATGGCCCTGGCCTCGGTGGACGACGTCGACCGCGTCTTCCGGCAGGTGCACCGGGTGCTCAAGCCCCAGGCGCCGTTCGTCTGCTCGTTCCCCCACCCCGCCTTCGCCATGTTCGACCCCACCGCGGCCGACCCGCTGCGCGTGGCCCGCCCCTACGACCAGTCCGCCCCCCTCACGTGGGACCTCGGCCCCGACGTGGTCACCGACCACCCCCGCACGGTGGGCGAGCTGTTCACCGCGCTCAACCGGGCGAGCTTCCTGGTGGACCAACTGCTCGAGCCCACCGCCCCGGTCCGGGGCTCGCGCTCGGGCGGGTTTGCCGACGCCATGACGAGCGTCCCCGCCACCCTCGTGCTGCGGGGCCGCAAGCAGGGCAACTGACCGCCGGTCGGGTCGGCGCCCCCTGCGCCGACCCGACCGACAACCTGTGGCGTCGGATGGTGGCGCGCCACTGCGGCCTCCTGGCGCTGCGGCGCCACGCCGCCAGCAGGCTCGCCCCGGTGCCCACGAGACTGGCGCCCACCAGCACCAGCGAGAACGGCTGCGAGCCGGTGCGGGGGAGGTTCCTCTCCGGTGCTCAGACCGGCGTGGCCGACGCGGGCGGTGCCGCCGGCACGGATCGTGTCGAGGGTGTAGGGCCTCCAATCTCCACGCGTCCGGCTCCCGTGGTCTCGTCGGATGCCGTGGGGTCGAGGTGGTCGACGACGCTCGGACCGTGGTGGTGGTCCGCACCGGAGCGGTCGTGGTGGTCGACGCCGGCGGGCACGGCGTGGTCGTCGACGTGGTGGCCGGCGGCGCCGTGGAGGTGGTCGACAGCGGCGTGGAGGTCGCGACGGTGGTGGGCGGCACCGTCGTGGTGGTCGACGTGCTGGTGGTCGACGGGCTGGTGCACGGCACGGTGGTGGACGAGGTGGTGGGTGCCACCGTCGTCGTGGACGCAGGCGCGGTGGTCGACGTGGTCGACGTGGTCGACGGCGCCACCGAGGTCGTCGTCGACGGCGGGCTGGTGGTCGACGTGCTGGTCGAGGTGCTGGTCGTCGGCGGGGCCGTCGTGGACGTCGTTGACGTGGTGGACGGAGGCACGGTCGAGGTCGTCGTGGTCGTGGCCACCGAGTACGCGTACGACACGCACACCGTCGCTGAACCCTCCACAAGGATTCGGTTGACCTGATTACCGCTTCCGAACCCTTGCGTGTGTCCAACCGCACTGAACGACGAGTCGAATGTGCCGGGACCAATGAACGGAGCGAGATCCGCTCCGGAAAGGGTGTATGGCGGCAGAGCCCTACTCGTCTCCACCGGTCCGGTGTCAAAGCCCGAGCCGGCAAAGTCGAGAACCCCGTCGAAGGCCGGGACAGTTTCAGTGTGGGCGTAGGTGAGTTCGGTCGGGATGCTCTGTCCAGCGGGCAACCCCAGGTCGCTGTTGAACGTGATCGAGGCCCCAACCGTGTCGGCCGTTGCGCTCGTGTTCTCCACACGAATCCGAGCGTGCATCGCAGTCGACCCGGAGAGGGTCACGGCAGTCAGGGTGCCGAGGGCGGGGTCGAACTTGGGGAGGGTGAGGGTGGCGGTGAAGTCGGTGAGGCTGGGGCCGACCGACGTGCAGGCCGCGGGCGTGGTGTCGGCCTGCGAGGCCGGGGACCAGGCGCCGATGCCGACGGCCAGCGCGGCGGCCGAGGCCAGCGCCAGCGGGAGGGGACGGACTCTCGTGGACATGGACGGCTCCTTGGGTTCGCCGGACCCGCGCCGTGCAGGTCCCCTGAGGCGTGATCACCTCGGGACCCGCCCCCCTGGGGACCATGACGGCCCTTCCATGTCTTTTCCTGGCGTATCAGACCATACCCAGCAATTCGGGTGTACGCAAGGTCTTCATCGCGCTTCAGCTGGCGATGGAGCGCTGGTACGCCCGCACGGCGAGCGGGGCGCACACGACCACCAGGCCCACCACCCACAGCCAGGTGTAGGCCACCGGGTGGGCGATCGACCAGGGATCGCCCGGCTGCACCGGCGTGTTGGGGTTGCCGAAGAGCTCCCGCAGCCCGTCGGCCAGGGTGGTGACCGGGTTCCACTGCGCCACCACCTTGAGCGGCCCGGGCATCGACGACACCGGCACGAACGTGCTGGCCACGAACGTGAGCGGGAACAGCGCTACGAAGGCGATGCCGTTCACGCCCTCGGGCGTGGACACGAGGCTTCCGAGCAGCACGCCCACCCAGATCATCCCGAAGGCGAACGCCAGCATGAGCGCGTAGGCGCCCAAGGTGTGCACGAGGTCGCCGCGGATCCGCCAGCCGATCACGTAGCCGGTGATCGACATGATCGTGATGGGCAGGATGGCCTTGATGACGTTGGCCACGGCGTGGCCGCCGAGCACGGCGCCGCGGGCGATGGGCAGGGAGCGGAAGCGGTCGACGGCCTGGTTCTTGCGGTCGTTGGCGATGCTCAGGGCCACGCCGAACGCGGTGAACACCAGGGTCTGGGCCATGATCCCGCCCATCAGGAACTCCCGGTAGTTGCCGCCCCCAGGCACGTCGATGGCGCCGCCGAAGACGTAGGCGAACATCACCACGAACATCACCGGCTGGATGGTGGCGTCGGAGAGCTGCTCGGGCTGGCGCTTCATGTGGATGAGCCCCCGCCGGGCCACCACCCACAGGTCGTGCAGCAGGCCCTTCGACGGGTGGAGCTCGGGCGCGCCCGGCACGGTGGTAGGCGCCGTGGACTCGGCGGACGGCGTGGGTGCGGTGGGCGCGGTCATCGGACGACCTCCTGGGCGGCGTCGGGCTCGTCGACCGGAGAGCCCGTGAGGGTGAGGAAGACCTCGTCGAGGGTGGGCTGGCGCAGGCTGAGGTCCTCGACCTGCTGGCCCGAGGCGGCCAGGGCGTTGGCCACGTCGGCCAGGCCGGCCACGCCGGCGGTGGTAGGGGCGGTGACGGTGCGGGCCACGCGATCCACCACCGGGTCGGCGCCGGTGACGCGGGCCAGCACGGCACACACGTCGTCGAGCGTGGCGACGTCGGCCACCGTGACGCCGATGTTGTCGCCGCCCACCTGGCGCTTGAGGCTGCGGGCGTCGCCCCGGGCGATCACGTGGCCGTGGTCGACCACCACGATGTCGTCCGAGAGGCGGTCGGCCTCCTCGAGGTACTGGGTGGTGAGCAGGATCGTGGTGCCGCTGCCCACCAGCGAGTCCAGCACCACCCACAGCTCGTTGCGGGCGCGCGGGTCGAGCCCGGTGGTGGGCTCGTCGAGGAACAGGACCTCGGGCCGGGCCACCAGGGTGGCGGCCAGGTCCAGCCGGCGGCGCATGCCGCCGGAGTAGCCCGAGACCACCCGGCTCCCGGCGTCGGTGAGCGAGAACTGCTCGAGCAGCTCGGTGGCCCGCTCCTTGGCGCTGCGCCGCGGCATCTGGTGGAGCTCGCCGATCATGGTGAGGTTCTCGTGCCCGGTGAGCAGCGGGTCGACCGTGGCGTCCTGGGCGGCCAGGCCGATGCGCCGGCGCACCTCGGTGGGGTGCTCGGCCACGTCGAAGCCGGCCACGCGCGCCGTGCCGGCCGACGCCAGCGAGAGGGTGCTGAGGATGCGGACCGCGGTGGTCTTGCCGGCGCCGTTGGGCCCGAGCACCGCGGTGACGGTGCCGGCGGGGACCGAGAGGTCGACCCCGCCGAGGGCCTCCTTATCGCCGTAGCGCTTCACGAGGCCGACGGCTTCGATGGCAGGGGAGGTGGAGGTCATCGCGATCCGAGTGGGTTGGAGGGAAGCCGGACCGCACAGGCTACGGGTCACCGCTGGCGATCGGCCCACCATTTGTCCAGGCGCCGGAGGGCTTCCTCCTCGCCGAGCGGACCCTCGTCGAGGCGCAGCTCGAGCAGGTGGGCCAACGCCTCCCCCACCTGTCGGCCGGGTCCGAGGCCGAGGTGCTCCATGACCTGGCGACCGTCGAGGTCGGGCCGCATGGCCTTGAGCTCCTCCTCGGCGCCGAGCTCGGCGATGCGGCGCTCGAGCTCGTCCATGCGCGCCGCCAGGCGGTCGGCCTTGCGCTTGTTGCGGGTGGTCACGTCGCAGCGGGTCAGCTCGATGAGGCGATCCAGCTGGTCGCCGGCGTCGCGCACGAAGCGCCGCACCGCGGCGTCGGTCCAGCCCATGCCGTAGGTGTGGAATCGCAGGTGGAGGTAGACGAGCAGGCGCACCGCCTCCACGTCGTCGGTCGGGTACTTGAGCGCCTGCATGCGGTCCCGGGCCATGCGGGCACCCACCACCTCGTGGTGGTGGAAGGTGACCCCGCCGTCGCCGAACGAGCGCGTCTTGGGCTTGCCGACGTCGTGGAGCAGGGCGGCCAGGCGGACGATGCGCTCGGGCTCGGTCTTGGCCACCACGGCCAGGGTGTGGGCGAGCACGTCCTTGTGGTGGTGGATCGGGTCCTGCTCGAGGCGCATGGCCGACAGCTCGGGCAGGAAGAGGTCGGCCAGCCCGGTGTCGACCACGAACCACAGCCCGGCCGACGGATCAGGCACGAGCAGCAGCTTGTCGAGCTCGTCACGGATGCGCTCGGCCGACACGATCTGGAGCCGCTCGGCGTTCGCCCGCACGGCGGCCACCAGGTCGGCGTCGGGCGACAGGCCGTAGCCGGCGATGAAGCGGGCGGCGCGCAGCATCCGCAGCGGGTCGTCGGTGAAGGAGACCTCCGGCGACAGCGGCGTGCGGAGCCGGCCCGCAGCGAGGTCGGCGGCGCCGCCGAAGGGATCGATGAGGTCGGGCTCGGGCACGCGCAGGGCCATGGCGTTGACGGTGAAGTCCCGGCGGGAGAGGTCCTCGGCGATGTCGTCGCCGAAGGAGACCTCAGGCTTGCGCGACTCGGGGTCGTAGGACTCGGCGCGGTGGGTGGTGATCTCGAAGGTGCGCTCCCCCACCTTCACGCCGATCGTGCCGAAGCGCTCGCCCTGGGTCCAGAGCGCGTCGGCCAGCGGCCCGGCCACCGCCTTCACGACGTCGGGCCGCGCCGGGGTGGTCAGGTCGATGTCGGCCTCGGGGCCGAGCTCCCGGCCGAGCAGGAGGTCACGCACGATCCCGCCCACCAGGTAGAGCGGGTGGCCGGCCGCGGCGAAGGCGTCGGCCAGGGGCCGGACCTCGTCGAGCACGGGCTGCAGGCGCGGGGGGATCACCCCCGGAACGCTAGGTGACCGACCGCGGGGGCCGACCACGCGATGGCGGCCTCGGTCCGGTGCCCGAGGCCGGCGGCGCGGACGTCAACGCAGGGTGGCGAGGCCGGCGGCCTGGACGGCGATGCGGAAGTCCTCGGGATGGGCGGCGCGCTCGAGGGCCTCGTCGAGCGAGACGTACTCGTCGGAGAACAGCTGGAACAGGGCCTGGTCGAAGGTGGCCATGCCGTGGTAGTCGCCGTCGGTCATCAGGCGCTCGAGGACCGCCGGGTCCGACGCCTGCTGGATGGCGTCGCGCACCTTCTGGGTGCCCACGAGGGACTCCACGACCGCCACGCGGCCCCGCGCATCGGCCCGGTCCACCAGCCGCTGGCAGATGACCCCTCGCAGCACGCGGGCCAGGGTCTGGCGGACCGGCGCCTGCTGGTGGGGTTCGAAGCGATCGACCAGGGCGGCCACGGTGTCGGTGGCCGACAGCGTGTTCATCACGGCCAGCACGAGCCAGCCCGAGGCCGCCGCGGCGAGGGCCTCGCGGATGGACCCGGCGTCGGGCAGGTCGCTGGCGAAGATCACGTCGGCGTCCTGGCGCGATGCCCGGCGGATGGCGTCGGCCACGTCGGTCGTGTCGGTGCCCACCTCGCGCTGGCTCACGATGGCGATGCGGTCGGCGTGGAGGACCTCGATCGGGTCCTCGATCGTGACGATGTGGCGGGCCTGCGAGGCGTTGATGTGGTCGAGCATGGCCGCCGCAGTGGTGGTCTTGCCCGACGCGGCCGGGCCGGAGATGACCACGAGGCCGTCTCGGGACTCGGCGAGGTCGGCCACCACGCGGGGCACGCCCAGGTCGGCGATGGCCGGGGCGCCGGGCACCACCCGACGGATGGCGAGGCTGACCGAGCCGCGCTGGCGGTACACGTTCACCCGGAACCGGCCGAGGCCGGGCACGCTGTGGGCCAGATCGACCTCGCCTCGCGCCTTGAACTCGGCGGCCTTGTCCGGGGGGAGCAGCTCGTTGGCCAGCTCCTCGATCGACGAGGGGTCGAGGGCGTCCAGCGTGGTGCGCTCCAGGCGCCCGTTGCGGCGGATGCAGGGCGGGGAACCCACCTTCACGAGCAGGTCCGAACCCCGCTCCTCGAGCAGGTAGTGCAACAGGTCGACGACTCGGGTCACGGCGACGGTCTCCTCTTGGGGTGGCAGGACCGCCGCGCGGCGAGGCCCTGTACCCCTACCCGTCGGTCAGCGCGCCCCGGATGTTGAGGGCGTCGGCCACGACCTGTGCGCCGGGCCCGCCCGACGTGGCCGGTTCGGGCCGGTACGCGCCGTCGTCGACGAGCGCCGACAGCACCGCCCCGGTGGAGTGGGCCAGGGCCTGCAGGTCGTAGCCGCCCTCGAGGAAGAGCAGCCGTCGCCCCGCCGGCACCAGCCCCACGAGCGTGCGGGTCAGGTCGGCGAAGTCGGCCGAGCTCAGCCCGAGGTCGGTGATGGGATCGCGGTGGTGGGCGTCGAACCCGGCCGACACGAGCATCCACGTGGGCGCCCAGGCCTCCAACGTGGGCACCACGAGCTCGTGTAGCCCGCGGCGGTAGGCGTCGCCCGCGGTGCGCGCCGGGAACGGGAGGTTGAGGGTGGTCCCCCGGCCGTCGCCGGCGCCGACGTCTCGCAGGTGGCCGGTGCCCGGGTACATCGGCCACTCGTGCATGGACACGTAGAAGACGCGCGGGTCGGCCCAGAAGATGTCCTGGGTGCCGTTGCCGTGGTGGGCGTCGTAGTCGACGATCGCCACCCGCTCGCCACGATCGGCGAGTGCCGCCGCGGCCACGGCCACGTTGTTGACGAGGCAGAAGCCCATGGCCCGGGTGGGCAGCGCGTGGTGGCCGGGCGGGCGCACGGCGCAGAACCCCACGTCGCCCTCGCCGGCCTCGAGGCGGCGGATCAGCTCGAGCCCGGCGCCGGCCGCCAGGCCCGCCGCCTCCCAGGACGCCGGGCCGACGTGGGTGTCACCGTCGAGGTAGCCGCCGCCCCGGGCGCAGAACTCCTCGACCGCCGAGGTGTACGTGGCGGGGTGGACGCGGGCGAGGTCGTCGGCGGTGGCGGCCACGGGCTCCACGGGCACGAGCGCGTCGCGCAACCCGGCGTCGTCGATGCCCTCCTCCACCGCGCGCAGGCGGGCGGGGCGCTCCGGGTGCCCGACGCCGGTGTCGTGATCGAGGAACCGGGCGTGGGTGGCGTAGAGCACCGACATGGTCCCAAGGGTAGGACCGAACCCCTCCGGCGCCGGGGTCGAACCCCTCGGCCACGCCTCGGTCCCGATCGCGGCAGGTCGTAGGGTCGTGGTGCGTGCTGCAGCCCCCCGCCACCCCCGCGGCCCTCCATGGCCCTCGATGACCGGCGCCTCCGGTCGCCGCGGCGGTTCCACGTGTCCACCTGGCGCGGCGACCGCCAGGTGGCGGTGCTGAGCCCGGCGCCCGACCACGCCGCACCGGTGGCCTCGGCCATCGCCGCCGAGCTGGCCCGACTCCACGCCGCCGGGGTCCGACGGGTGCTCACCGGTGCGCTCCACGAGGCCGAGCTCGGCCCGTTCCTCGCCACCGGCTTCCGCGAGCACGAGCGCCTCCACCTGCTGCGCCACGACCTCGTCCGGATCCCCGAGGCCCGCCCCGCCGAGCGCCTCCGACGGGCGCGGCGGCGCGACCTCGACGCCGTGCTCGACATCGACGCCCGGGCGTTCGACGAGTTCTGGGCGCTCGACCGCCGCGGGCTCGACGACGCCATCCGGGCCACGCCCACGGCCCGGTTCCGCGTCACCGCAGCCCTCGGCCAGCCGATCACGGGCTACGCCGTCACCGGACGGGCGGCGGACCGCGGCTACCTCCAGCGCCTGGCCGTGGACCCCGCCCGCCACCGCCAGGGGATCGGACGGCTCCTCGTGGCCGACGCCCTCGGGTGGCTGCGACGACGAGGCGCGCGGGTGGCCATGGTGAACACGCAGGAGCGCAACGCGGGCGCCCTGGCCCTGTACCGGGACTGCGGCTTCGTGGAGGAGCCCACGGGCCTGCTCGTCCTGGTGCGGGACCTCAGCCACGCGCCCGGCGAGGGCGACGCCCCGTGACCGGTCCGCGCCGGGGCCGTCGACGGCTCTCAGCAGCCCTGGCGCCGCTGGTCGCGCTCGCCCTGGCCGCACCGGCGGGGGCTCGGCCCGGCCAGGGCTCGGGCGAGCCCTCGGGGCGGGTGCCGGCCATGGCGGTCATCGCCCAGAACCTCGAGGTGGCCCCCACCGGCAGCTTCAGCGTCTACCTCCGCATCACCGACGCGCCCGCCGGCAGCGACATCGCCGTGGACATCTACGACCCGATCGCGAGCGCCGGGGACCTGGCGGCCTCCACCACCACCGACCCGGCGAACATCCGCGACACCTTCCTCCCCCAGCCGCTCGACGAGGCCAGCACGCCCTCGCAGCAGACCGGGTTCACCATCTCCCTCTACGAGCGGGGGAGCCCGCGCCCGGCGGGGTCGTGGGCGTACCGGCTCGACGAGCCCGGCGTGTACCCGATCCGGGTCCGGCTGCGCGACGGCGACGACGAGCAGCTCACGTCGCTCGTCACCTACCTGGTGCGCACCCCCGGCCCCGACGACCCTCCCGTGGAGCCCGCCCGCGTCGCCCTCGTCACCACGGTGGAGGCCGAACCGGCGCCGCACCCGAGCGACGACGAGACGGCAGCGGTGGCCGACGGGTTCGCCGCCGACGTGTCCCGGACGCTCCAGCTCTTCGCCGAGCGCCGGTCGGTGCCGGCCAGCTTCTCGGTGTCGCCGGGCACGGCGGAGCGCCTGGCGGCCGACGACGACCGCGCCGACCTCGTGGCCGCCCTGCGAGACGAGCTCGAACGGCCCGGGCGCGACCTCCTCGGCGCGCCGTACGTGCCGCTCGACCCTGCGGCCCTGGTGGCCGAGGGCCTCGGCGGCGAGCTGGCCACCCAGGCCGACCTCGGCCGGCGGACCCTGACCACCGTGCTCGGCGCGCCCGGCACCGACGCGTGGCTCGTCGACGGGTCGATCGACGTCGCCTCGGTCGACGCCCTGCGCCTGGCCGGCGCCGCGCACCTCGTGCTCCCCGCGTCGGCGCTCGCCTCGGGTGCCACGGCCGCGCCCGTGCTGCTCCCGAGCGCATCGGGCGTGAACGCGGTGGCCACCGACCAGCTCTTCGACCTGACCGGCGAGCCCGCCGCCGACCCCGTCCTGGCCGCCTACCAGCTGCTGGGCCGGCTCGCGGCCGTCGGGTCCCTCACCCCCGGCGGCGCCGGCGTGGTGGTGCGGGTGGACCCCGCAGCGGCGCCGTCGCGGGAGCTGGCCACCGTGCTCGACCAGCTCGAGGAGCCCGGCACCTACCTGGCGGCGGCCACGGTGTCGGACCTCTTCCGCGACGTGCCCACCACCACCGACCCGGTGGCGATGCTCACCTCCGCCCTCCGCACCGACCTCGGCGCCTACCCAGACCGACTGCGACAGGCCCAGCAGCTGGTGGCCAGCTACGGCTCGATGCTGCCCGATCCGGCGGTGGCCACCGCCGAGTTCGAGCGTCCGCTGGCCCGCAGCGCCGATCGGCGCCGGACCCGCTCCGAGCAGCTCGAGATGGTGGACGACGTGCGCGCCACGATCCAGGCGCGGTTCGACGCCATCACGGTGCCCGAGCGCGACCGCGTCACCCTCGGCGCTCGGGACGCGCAGTTCCCGCTGGTGATCACCTCCACGCTCGGTGACCCGGTCAAGGTCGTGGTCGGCCTGTCGGCCTCGGATCGGCTCTCGTTCCCCGACGATCAGATCGAGGCCACCCTCGCCGACGAGCGCACCACGGTGCAGATCCCGGTGCGCACCCGCGCCACGGGCGACACGCCGCTGCGGATCACCGTCCGGACGCCCGACGGCCTCGTGCTCATCGACGAGAGCCAGTACACGGTCCGCTCCACCGCCGTGTCCGGGGTGGGCCTCGTCCTCACCGTGGGCGCCGGCGGCTTCCTCGCCCTCTGGTGGGGACGCCACCTCCTGCGCGCCCGCGGCCAGCGGGCTCGGCGCAGGACCGGGGCCACCGCCGCCGAGGATGACCGGCCGGCCGAGCAGGACCTCGACGACGACGACCTGTTCGTGGATCCCTGAGCCGATGTAACCCCGCCGCCCTCGCGTGGGTCAGAACCGGACTGACCTCCCACCCAGCCCGGAGCCCTGCATGCCCGTCCAGATCGTCACCGACAGCGCCGCCGACATCCCGCCCCACCAGGCGGCGGAGCTCGGCGTGCGGGTGGTCCCCCTGTCCATCCGCTTCGGCGACGAGGAGTACACCGACGGCGTGGAGCTCACGCCCGAGGCCTTCTACGCCAAGATGGCCGAGTTCCCCGGCATCCCCGCCACCGCGGCGCCGTCGCCCGGCGCCTTCGAGGCCGCCATCCGGGAGGCAGGCGCCGACGGCGACCCGGTGGTGGTCATCAACCTCTCGAGCAAGCTCTCGGCCACCATGCAGTCGGCCGAGAACGCCGCACGCGCCATCGGCGACGACCTCGACGTGCGCGTGGTCGACTCCCTCTCGATCACCGCCACCCAGGGCCTGAAGGTCATCGCCGCCGCCAAGGCCGCGGCCGAGGGGCGCAGCGCGGACGAGATCGTGGCGCTGGTGGAGGACCTGCGCACCCGCTCGCGGGTGTACGGCGCCCTCGACACCCTCGACAACCTCAAGAAGAACGGCCGCATCGGCGGCGCCCAGGCCATGCTCGGCTCGGTGCTCTCGATCAAGCCCATCATCGACATCTCGAGCGGCTCGGTGGTGGAGGCGGGCAAGGTCCGCACCCGCCGGAAGGCCCTCATGTGGATGCGGGACAAGATCTTCGCCGAGCCCCACATCGAGGAGCTCGCCCTGTGCTCGGGCGGCGCGCCCGACGTCGACGAGCTGGTCGACCTCCTGGCTCCCCGCTACGAGCGCGAGCAGCTCCAGTTCTGGACGATCGGTCCCGTCATCGGTGCCCACGGCGGGCCCAGCGTGATCGGCTTCGCCTGGCACGACGGCCGCTGATCCCCCGCGCCGGGGTCTCGCCGCCACGGCCGCCCGACCGGCTCCCACCAGGTCGGCCCCACTAGCGTCGCTCCGTCGTGGGTCCCTCACCGAGCGCTGGTTCCGGAGCACCGGGCGACGACCTGCGCGGCCGGGTCCTCGCCGGCCGGTACCGCCTCAACGCCCCCATCGCCTCGGGCGGGATGGCCCAGGTCTGGGAGGCCACCGACGACGTCCTCGCCCGCCGGGTGGCCGTGAAGGTCCTGCACCCCCACCTCGCGCGCGACGAGTCGTTCGTGCGCCGCTTCCGAGCCGAGGCGATCGCGGCGGCGCGCCTGGCGCACCCCTCCATCGTGTCCGTCTACGACACGCTGGCCGACGACGGGGTCAACGCCATCGTCATGGAGCTGGTCACCGGCACCACCATGCGCGCCGACCTCGACCAGCACGGCCCACTCGCGCTCAACGCCGTGCTGGCCATCGGCACGCAGGTGGCCGACGCCCTGGCCGCCGCCCACGCCGCTGGGCTCGTCCACCGCGACGTGAAGCCGGCGAACATCCTCCTCTCGGCCGACGGGCGGGTGCTCGTGGCCGACTTCGGCATCGCCAAGGCCGCCGAGGGAGCCGACCTGACCAGCGATGGGGGCATGGTGGGGACCGCGAAGTACCTCGCCCCCGAGCAGATCGAGGGCGGCCGCATCGACGGCCGCACCGACCTGTACGCCCTGGGCGTGGTGCTGTACGAGGCGCTCACCGGCGCGCCGCCCTTCGCCGCCGACACCGACGCCGGCACGGCCCTGGCCCGCCTCCACCGCGACCCCACGCCGGTGCGGGCCGTGCGCCCCGACATCCCGCCGGGGGTGGCCGACGTGGTGGCGCGCGCCATGGCCCGCCGACCCGAGGACCGCTTCCCCGATGCGGCGTCGCTCCGCCGCGCCCTGCTGGCCGCCGGCGCCGATCCCGCCCAGGCCCCCGCCGCCGCCCAGGCCGCCGCGGCATCCGCCGGCGACCTCGTCCGCCACGGCCCGCCCGGCACCTCCCCAGCGCCCGGGCCCGCGCCCGCGCCCGCCCCGGCGCCGCCCGCACCTCCCGCGGACACCGGCTCCGAGGCGTGGGAGGACCCGGGTCCCGCCCCGCGCCGTCGTCGTCGGTGGCCGTGGGTGGCGCTCGTGCTGCTGGTGGGCGCAGGCATCGCCGCGGTGGCGCCCCGCCTGAGCGGCACCGACGAGCCCGGCCGCCCGGTGGCCATCGCGGGTGTCGCCGACTTCGACCCCTACGGCGACGGCGACCGCCACGAGCACCCCGAGCTGCTGCCGAACGTCATCGACGACGACCCCGCCACGGTGTGGACCACCGAGAACTACCGGGCCGCCGACCTCGGCGCGAAGGAGGGCGTCGGCCTGGTGGTGACCATGGCCGAGCCGGTGGAGGTGCAGGCCCTGGAGCTCACCACGCCCGCCGGCGGCTGGACCGCCCAGGTCTACGTGGTCGACGGCGACCCGCCGAGCGACCTCGCCGGCTGGGGCGACCCGGTCGCCACGGCGGCGGACGTCCCGACCGGAACGTCGGACGTGAACGTCGGGGGGCGGCGCGGCAAGGCTGTGCTCATCTGGTTCACGCAGCTCGTCCCCAACGACGCCGGCACGCACAGCGCGGCCCTGAGCAGCGTGGTGGTGCGCGCCTCGTGACCGCCGCACCCGACCCCGACGAGCCCCGCACCGTCGCCGCGGCCCAAGCCGGCGACCGGGCCGCCCTCGAGGCCCTGCTGCGCCGGCACCAGCCGCAGATCCACGCCGTGTGCCGCCGCATCACCGGCAACGACGCGGACGCCCTCGACGCCACCCAGGAGGCGCTGATCGCCATCGTGCGCGGCCTCTCCCGCTTCGACGGGCGCTCCCGGTTCTCCACCTGGGCGTACCGCGTGGCCACCAACGCCTGCCTCGACGAGCTGCGCCGGCGTCGGCGCCGACCCGCCGTCGGCCTGGGCGACCGCGACGCCGCCGAGGTCGACCGCCCCGCGCCCGACCCGGGCCCCGACGAGCGGGCGGCGGATCGACTCGACGTCGATGCCGCCCTCGCCCGGCTCCCCGAGGAGTTCCGCGTGGCGGTGGTCCTGCGCGACCTCTGCCAGCTCGACTACGCCGAGATCGCCGAGGTGCTCGAGATCCCCGCCGGGACGGTGCGGTCCCGCATCGCTCGCGGGCGGGCCCAGCTCGCCGACCACCTCGCCGGGAACCAGACCGGCCCGACCGAACGTCCCACCATCGCACCATGAACGACCCCCGCCCTCCCCTCACCGACGACGAGCTGTCGGCGCACCTCGATGGCGAGGCCGCGCCCGACGTGGCCGACCGCATCGCCGCCGACCCCCAGGCCGCCGCTCGGCTCCAGGCGCTGCGCGCCGCGGCCACCGCCGCGTCCGAGCCGGTCGACCCGCTCGATCCCGCCCTCGTCGACGACCTGGTGGGCCGGGCGATCGGCGCCGCAGCGACCGACGCGGGACCGGCCGACCCCGGCGGCGCCGACGCTGTGGTGGCGCCGCTCGTCCGCCCCCGTCGCTCCACCCCGTCGCTGCTGGTGGCCGCCGTGGTCCTGGTGCTCGTGGCCGCCGGGCTCGGACTGGTCTGGTCGGGCACCCGCGGCGACGACACGGTCGACACGGCCAGCTCCGAGGCCACCGCCGCCGAGCGTCGATCCGACGAGGCTGCGGCCGAGCCCCCCACCGATGCGGAGGCCGGAAGCGACGCCACCGCCACCGATTCGGCGGGTGACGGGGCCGGCGGCGCGAGCGAGGCCAGCCCCACCACCGTGGCCGGTGCCGCGGGCACCGTCGGAGGGGTCGACCTGCCCGACCTCGGTGCGTTCGACACCCCCGAGGCGCTCCGCTCGTCGCTCGCCGACGGCTTTCCCGCCGACGCTCCCACGGGTCGAGCCGCCACCTCGGAGGGGCCGATCGAGCAGGTGGGCGTGGACCGCTGCGCGGGGCTGCTCCGCGAGGTCCTGCCGGTCACCGACCAGGCGCCGACCCAGGTGGGGTTCGCCCGGGTCGGATCCGAGACGGTGCTGGTGTACGAGTTCACCGCCGCACCCGACCGCGCGGCCAGCACCACCACCACGCCCGGCGCCGCCCCGACGGTGCTCACCACCGCCGTGCGGCCGCAGGCCTGCGATCCCCTGTTCGTCTTCCAGCGCTGAGCGCCCAGACAGTCGGGCCGGCCGGCCCGATAGGCTGCAGGGCCATGGCAGCGCCCTCCGCCGGTCCCTCCGGATCCAACCCGAACGGCATGATCCCGGCGGACTGGCCCGTCCAGGCCGCCGACAAGATCGTCGAGACGATCGCCACGGTTCGGGACAAGACCACCCGCCCGGCCCTGGTGGCCGCCCGCGCCGTCGTCTACGGCCTGCTGGCCCTGGTGGTGGGCACCATCGCCTTCGTCGTCGTGATCACGCTGCTGGTGCGGCTCTACGACGTGTACGTGCCCGGCAACGTGTGGCCCATCTACGCCGTGCTGGCGGTGGCCTTCGGCGGTGGCGGGCTCGTGTTGCTGAAGAAGGCCAACGGGCCCGCGTCGGCGCCATCCTGACCGTCCCTCCGGCCCCGCCCGTGCCGGGCCGGGTCACCGCCACCCGCTCCCGCCGCAGGTCAGCCGGGGGGCGGGAAGAGGCGTCGTCCGACCCGGGTTGACCCAGACCCATCCTCGCCCTGGAGCCACCGTGCCAAGCATCCGCAACGTCGTCATCATCGGATCGGGGCCTGCGGGCCTCACCGCCGCGATCTACACGGCCCGGGCCAACCTCGAGCCGCTGATCCTCGAGGGCGAGCCGTCGTCCACCTCCGACCAGCCCGGTGGCCAGCTCATGCTCACCACCGAGGTCGAGAACTTCCCCGGCTTCCCCGAAGGCGTCATGGGCCCCGACCTCATGGCCAACTTCCGCCAGCAGGCCCTGCGCTTCGGCGCCGAGGCCAAGCTCGAGAAGGTCACCCGGGTCGACTTCTCCGAGCGCCCGTTCAAGATCTGGGTGGGCGATCCCGAGGCGGCCGAGCCCACCTACCTGGCCCACTCGGTCATCGTCTCCACCGGCGCCCGGTCGCTCATGCTCGACCTGCCCAACGAGCACGCCCTGATCGGCCACGGCGTGTCCACCTGCGCCACCTGCGACGGCTTCTTCTTCCGAGGCCACGAGATCGCGGTCGTCGGGGGTGGCGACTCCGCCGTCGAGGAGGCCACGTTCCTCACCAAGTTCGCCGACAAGGTGGTGCTCATCCACCGGCGCGACGAGCTGCGGGCCTCCAAGATCATGCAGGACCGGGCCCTGAACAACCCGAAGATCGAGATGCGGTGGAACAGCAAGGTGGTCGAGATCAAGGGCGACACCAAGCTCGACGGCATCGTGGTGGAGGACACCGTCACCGGCGAGCGGGCCGACCTCGAGGTCAGCGGGCTCTTCGTGGCCATCGGCCACCAGCCCAACACCGACCTCTTCGTGGGCCAGCTCGACATGGAGGACAACGGCTACCTGATCACCGGATCGGGCGAGCGGGTCACCGCCACCAACGTCGAGGGCGTGTTCGCCTGTGGCGACGTGCAGGACCACACGTATCGGCAGGCCATCACCGCCGCCGGATCGGGGTGCTCCGCCGCCATCGACGCCGAGCGCTGGCTCGAGGCCAACGTCCACAGCTGACCCCACCCGATCCGTCGGGAATCCCCAGACCCCGCCCGGGGTTGCACCCACCGAGCCCGTACCAAGGAGACCCCATGGCCAACGCCATCAGCACCCTCACCCAGGCGAACTTCGCCGAGCAGATCGCCACCTCGGACAAGCCCGTGGTGGTCGACTTCTGGGCCGAGTGGTGCGGGCCGTGCAAGATGCTCGCCCCGATCCTCGACGAGGTCGCCGGCGAGAACGCCGACAAGATCAGCGTCGCGAAGGTGAACGTCGACGAGAACCCCGACCTCGCCCGCCAGTTCGACATCATGAGCATCCCCACCCTCATCGTGTTCAAGGACGGCCAGCCCGCCCACCGCTTCGCCGGCGCATCCGGCAAGGCGGGCCTGCTGGAGAAGCTCGGCGACTTCCTCTGACCCATCGGCGGGCCTTCCTCCTCCCCCCCGGGGAGGCCCGACGATGGTTCCTCCGAAGCGGGGCCGGACCTTCGGGTCCGGCCCCGCTTCGCGTCCGGGCACCGGTTCCAGGCCCCGATCCCACGGTCCCGCCGAGGCCGAGCTAGTGACAGAACGTCATCCTTCTTGGGGTTCGACCAGCGGGCCGACGCACCTTGACCCCGCGCGTGAGGGCGATGGTTGACCACAGCCTTACCCACATCCTGTGGATAGACCGGTGGACGAGGTGCAGCGTGACCCCTGTCACCCACGCCTCGACGCCACCGTGATGGCGGCCGCCAGTGGAGTCGAAGGTTCAGTCCTTCGCCGGCGGCGTGGTCATCGCTCGGTAGATGCGCTCGAGGTCCTCGAGGGACGCGAACTCGATCGTCACCTTCCCACGCTTGGCGCCCATGGCGACCTTGACCCTGGTGTCGAGCCGATCGGACAGCAGCTCCTCGAGCTCGAGCAGGCCTGGTGGGCGGAGTCGGCGAGCGGCCGACGCCGCAGCGGGGGTCCCCGTCGGTCGCGTCGGCTCCTCGTCGTCGGCGGCGGTCCCGCTTCGAGCGCGTACGGCCTCCTCCACCTCACGGACCGACAGCTGCTCGGCGACCGCCCGCCGAGCGAGAGCCTCCTGGAAGGCCCGGTCCGGGGTGCCGAGCAGCGCTCGTGCGTGCCCGGCGGCGAGCTGGCCCTCGGCCACGAGCTTCTGGATCCCGGCCGGGAGCTGCAGCAGGCGGATGGTGTTCGTGATGGCGGAGCGGCTCTTGCCCACGCGGCGAGCGACGTCGTCGTGCGAGAGCTCGAAGTCGTCGATCAGCTGCTGGTAGGCGGCCGCCTCCTCCAGCGCGTTCAGGTCCTGGCGATGCAGGTTCTCGACCACCGCCTGCTCGAGTGAGGCCGTGTCGTCGATGCGACGCACCACGGCGGGCACGGCCTGCAGCCCGGCCCGCTTGGCGGCACGCCAGCGCCGCTCCCCCGCGATCAGCTCGTAGCGATCGGGGCCGAGAGGTCGCACCAGCACCGGCTGGAGCACGCCGAGCTCGGTCACCGAAGCGGTGAGCGCCACCAGGGCCTCCTCGTCGAAGTGGCCGCGCGGCTGGTTCGGGTTGGGTTCGATCTGGCTGACGAGGATCTCGCGCAGCGCGGCATCCTGGTCGGCGCTGGTGACCTCACTGGGGATGAGCGCACCAAGGCCCTTCCCGAGTCCGCTACGCCGAGCCACCGCTGACCTCCTTGGCAAGCTCCCGGTAGGCCACCGCGCCCCGGGACGTGGGATCGAACGCGATGATCGGCTGGCCGAACGACGGCGCCTCCGAGAGGCGCACGGTGCGAGGGATCACGATGCGACAGACCTTCTCGCCGAAGTGCTCGCGCACCTCGGCGGCAACCTGGTCCGACAGCTTGGTGCGGGCGTCGTACATGACCAACACGATCGTGCTCACCTCCAGGGACGGATTCAGGTTCTTCTGCACGAGCCCCACGTTGCGGAGGAGCTGACCAAGACCCTCCAGGGCGTAGTACTCGCACTGGATGGGGACGAGGACCTCGCTGGCGGCGGCCATGCCGTTGATCGTGAGCAGGCCGAGCGACGGGGGGCAGTCGATGAGGACGTAGTCGTAGTCCTCCCGCACCTCGTGCAGCGCCTGCTTGAGCCGGAGCTCCCGACTGAAGGCCGGCACGAGTTCGATCTCCGCACCGGCGAGATCGAGGCTGGCCGGGGCCACGAAGAGGTTGCGCACCGACGAGGCCTCCACGCAGTCCTCGATGGGCACGTCGCTCAGCATGACGTCGTACATGGAGGCCTGGAGACCCCGGATGTTGATGCCCAGGCCGGTGCTGGCGTTGCCCTGGGGATCCAGGTCGACCACCAGGACCCGATACCCGATGTCGGCGAGGCAGGCCCCCAGGTTCACCGTGGTGGTCGTCTTGCCGACGCCACCCTTCTGGTTGGCGATGGCCATGATCCGGGGCAACGGCGGGATCGGTCGTGAACGGGAGGGGGTGGCCGACGAGGCGGGTGCCTCGATGGCCTCAGGGGGCAACTCCGACGCCTCAGACGACGCCGTGGGCTCCGCATCGGTGGGCGACGCGTCGTCTCCGGCAGCAGCCACCTTCGACTGCTCGAGGCCGTCCTCAGCGCCGACGGGCCTCGCTGCGCCGGCCACCGCTGCCGGGTCCGGGGTGTCCTCCGTGGAGCCGTCCAGGCCCTCCTCCGAGGCCGAGCCGCGCTCCTCGCTGACGGCCTCGGACGAGGTCCGCAGCTGAGCGAAGATGGCGTCGCCGCGCTCCTCCAGGTCACCGGAGGGGGTGGGAGCATCGGTCACCAGGTCATCCTTCCTGTCCACCAACGCCCGGTCAAGACCGAGCTTGCGGGACGGTTTCACGTGAAACGCGGGGTTCGGTCCAGCCCCGAGACTCCCCCATCCCGTGCAGCGCTCACCTTAGTGCTCCCCCGCAGGGCCTGGGCTGATGCTCCTACCCAACCGGCTCCCGGGTCTGCCGACGCGTTCCCCTGCGACTCAGGACCGCGTCTCCGTTTCACGTGAAACTCGTCCCGAAGGACCGGGGCTCACCGCCGACGACGGGGCCTCGTCCGCCGGGGACGGCCAGGACCGCTCATGGCCCCGGCGCCCTGGGGACCGAGGGGACGTGGGACCGATGGCGCGCCCATCCCACCAGGGACGCGTGGCCACCGGGGTCGGGGCTTGCCGGTGCTGAGCCAGCGTCGGGTCGCTCGTGGTGAGCCGCCCCGGGTCGCTCGGCCGCAGCCGGACGAACCCTCTCACCTGCTCCGTCCACCTGGCCTCGCTGGGTCCACCACCTACTCCCCAATCCCGCCGAGCGGCGGCCCGCGCCTGGCCGCTGGACCACCCCACGGCGAGGTCGATCGTTGGGCCGGTGCACGTCTCCCGCCTCGACCGGCCAGGGTGCTAGGCCACGATGCCCGGCCCGAGACCGACCTGACGCTCGGCCGGCTGAGCACCGGAGATTGGCAGATGCCGGACTCGACGCGCGGCACGCCGGCATCGGGCTCCCCCGCTCATGGGCCCGCACCGGTGCCGCCGCGGGGCATCCCGGCGTGCCCGGACGGTCGCCGCCCCGGCCATGGCGGGAGGCCATCGGTGCCGGCGGTGCCAGGCGTCGGTGCCAGACGTCGTGACCCACGCGTTCGACGAGTCGCCCACCCCGTGTCCACCGAGCTGCTGCTGCGACGGCGGGCCCACGGGGCCATGCTGCGGGTTCCGCTGCCCCAGCTCTGGTAGCGACGGAGCCCCGCCGCGCTGTGGACCGGTCGACGACCTGCGCGATCGAGGGTGACCACCCATCGACTGGCGGGAGGCCTCGACCAGTGCCTCCCCGAGCGGGCAGCACGACCGAAGACGTCGGGGAGGAGGCCCCGACATCCGAGGACCCGGCTGGATCCAGGATCGACGTTCGTCGGGCCGGCGCGCTCGCGAGCAGCGCGCCGGACCCGGACCAGGGATCCCGGAGGACCAGCCACTGGACGACGGTGCATGGGACACCGGTTCGCCCGGACGCGGCGCAGGAAGTGGATCGCCGCAGCAGGGTCGCCGGCGTCTCGACCTCACCACCCTGCGAAGCGCGAGCGCCGTACGTCGATCGGTCCCGCCGCTGGCCGTCGATCGCCGGATCGGGGCCCCGCCATGCTGACGAACGCGGGTGGCCACGCGCCCCTTCGTTGCGCACGCCGGGGGCAGCGGTGCCGCCCCGCCGATCGATGGATGCTCCGGCACCGGCTGTGGGCACGGACGGGGGCGATACCCCGGCACCGGTCAGGTTGCGCGAGGACCACCAAGGGTTCGGGACGGCGCGGCAGGAGATCGGGGACCGTGACGCGACGTCGGCCCCGGGACCGCGGCGTGACCACGCCTCTGGCCCAGACGGTGCAGGTCGAGCGCCGACCGCGCTCGGCCACACGAAGGGGGACACCCGGGTGCGACCCCGATCTGCCGACGAACGTCGACCCAAGAGACGAGCCAGGCACCGCTGGAGACCGGCGTCAAGGTGTGCGCACGTTTCGGG